>NZ_JARAYQ010000143.1:0-6412 GCF_033794505.1 Streptomyces sp. MB09-01
CACCTCCTCCGGCCGCCCCCTCGCCCACTGGGTCACGGAGCAGGCCCGCGCGCACGGCGGCTTCGAGGTCACGCCCGTCGACCTCGCCGAGATCGCGCTGCCCTTCCTCGACGAACCCGAATACGCCTCGACCGGCAACTACGCCCACCAGCACACCCGCGACTGGAGCGCCCTGGTCGACTCGGCCGACGCCTTCCTCTTCGTCCTGCCGATGTACAACGGCGGCTTCAGCGCGCCCTTCAAGAACGCCATCGACTTCCTCTACAACGAGTGGAAGGGCAAGGCGGTCGGCCTCGTCAGCTACAGCGCCGGCCCCACCGGCGGCGTCCCGGCCGCCGAGATGCTGCTGCCGGTGCTCACCCGCCTCGGCATGCTGCCCGCCGAGCGCTCCGTCGCGATCCCCGGCATCCCCAAGCTGATCGGGCCCGAGGGCTTCGAGGCCCCCGAGGTGCTCACCGGCGAGCTGGCCGGCGTACTGGACGACGTGGCCGCGCTGGCCGCGCAGCGCGCCGCGGAGTCCGTCACGGTGTGAGCCTCCCGGTGAGGTGGTCGTACGTGGCGTGCGCGGTCGCCGGATCCAGCTCCGCGTCCTGGACGTCTTGACGGCCGGAGCCGGGGGGTGGGGTGCTCCGGTTCCGGTTCCCGGTCTCGGGAGCACCCCCGCGGGGATCAGGTCACGGGCAGCCGGGGCCCGTTCCGGGGTTGGTGCAGACGTCGGCGCCGGGGCCGCCGATGTTGCTGTTCGCACCCGGGCCGCCGTCGAGGTCGTCGTCGCCGGCTTCGCCGAACGGGGAGTCGTCACCGGGGCCGCCGGTCAGGGCGTCGTCCCCCTGGGAGGAGTCGCGCCCCGGGCGTGCGAGGCGGCGGCCGTGGCCGCGGAGGCGGCGCCGCGGCGGTCGGGGGGCCCGGGAGCGCGTCCATGTCGACCCTCTGTGCCGCCTCCCGCTCCCCCGGGTGCGGCGCCGTTGCCCGGGGGCGGCCCCCGTGTCTCGAACACCGGCGCCGCCGGGTCTCGGAGCGGGCCCCGCTAGGGCGTACCCGCGCCGCGCTGGAGGGATTCGCCGAACTCGATCATCTTGAGGGCGTAGTCCTCGGTCCACTCCGCCTGCTCGGCGATCACCGAGGGCGAGAGCCGGTCGAAGCGCCGGGGGTCCGCCAGCTGGGCCGCCGCCATGGCCTGGAACTCCACGGCCCGGTCCTGGGCCGCCCGGAAGGCGAGGGCCAGCTCGGTCGCCCGGGTCAGCAGCTCCCGGGGGTCCTCGATCGATTCCAGGTCGAAGAAGTGCTCCGGGTCCCCCGCGGCCTCTGAGGGCTCGAAGAGGAGCGGCGCCGGCCGTAGCCGTCGCTCGGTCCGCTCGGGCTCTGCCATCCGTGTCCTCCTGCTGCGCGTGCGAAATGCTTCCGGGCCACCGTCCATTGTCCAACGCCACGCAAGACCCCACGCGAGGTACTGGAACACCCGTACGGCCGACGAGGCGCACGAGCAGATCGACCGCCTCAGTGGCGAGGGAGTCGCACGGGCGAGCGACCGACGCCGGCCGCTGCACCGGAATCCCGAGCTCCCGACCGCGAGGCCGGCACCGCCCGGCCCGCCTCCGAGCAGCTGCCCACCTTCGGGCTGGACGGAGTGCGAACCGGCACGCCGGCACGGGGCGATCGGAGTCCCGGCGGCACGGAGGGCGGCCACTGCGGAGCCGCCCTGAACGCCCGCCGAGGCCGAGCGCGGCGCACTGGCAGCACTGGCATATGCGGGGCGCAACATACCTCAGAGATGCCCGCCGCGTCCCGATTTTCGGTAACTACCGGAGACCGTCTCACTACGACCGGTAGACCTTGGCATATGACGACCCTGACGACGGCTCCCGGCTGCACCGCCCTCGACGCGCGGACCGCGCGCACCGCGCCCGCCACCCACGTCACCCCGCAGGGCGCCGCCTGGCTCGCCTCCGCCTCCGCCCACCCCGGGAGCACCCTCGCACTCTGGAAGGCCCGGCCCGGCATGCCCGCCACGCTGCCCTGCGGGAGCGCCTTCGACGTCGTCAACGTTCCGCTCGTCCTCGGGCGCCGCGTCCTGGACCTGCTCTGGGCCGAGGGTCCCGGCTCCGGTCCGGTGGCCGTGCACCGCGGCCGGATGCTGCTCTTCGCCTCCCCCGGCACCGCCCACCGGCTTCCCGCCCTGCTGGCGTGGGAGCAGTGGGGTGCTTCCCGCACCGCCCCGGCGCCCCTGTGCCACGGCCCCGGCGACGCCGTCACCGTGCCGCCGCTGACCGCCGGCCCCGGCCCCTCCCGGTGGCTGGTCGCCCCCGACGCGCGGACGCCGTGGCTTCCCGGGCCCGAGGCCCTGCTCTGGGCCTTCGTACGGGCGGCCCGCAACCCCGCACCGACCGGACCTGGGGATATCGATTTTTCGTTCCGCGGATCCTCCTGCTAATGTCTTCCTCGTCAGCAAGCGCCGCTAGCTCAGTTGGTTAGAGCAGCTGACTCTTAATCAGCGGGTCCGGGGTTCGAGTCCCTGGCGGCGCACAGACGAGAAGAAGGCCCCCCACGCAAGTGGGGGGCCTTCTTCGTCGTGCCTCGACCGCGCCACGATCAGGTCGTGATCTTCACCGTGTACGCGCCCGACCGGGTCCGGTCCGCCACCTCGATGGTGATCCGCTCCCCCGGCACGGTGTACGTCTCGCCCACCTCCAGCGGCGCGTCCGCCAGCGGCGGGTACACCGAGCGATCCCAGCACGCCTCCGTGTCCGGATGCGCGTCCATCACCTCGATGGGGCCGCCGCCGGACGCCGCCTCGTTGCGCACCCGGTAGACGAGGACCCCTTCCGTGCAGGTGTCCCCGTCGTTGCCGGCGGAGCCCCGCGCCTCGACGGCGATCGCGCTGCCCGGGCCCGTACGGATCACCGCGAGCCGGGTCCCGCCCGTGCCGCCGCTCGGCGGGGCCTGTGCCAGCGGCTGGAGGGTGTGCAGCGAGGAGCCCGACTGCACGCAGTCAACCTGGGTGCCATCCAGCCAGCCCAGCTTCCACTTGTGCCAGGCGAAGAGGTCCGGGGCCATCCCGAACTGGCTGCCCATGACGTCCCAGTCGCCCACGTACGTGTCCCAGTCGCCCTTGCCGTCCGTGGGCCGGTGGTAGAGGTCGGGCAGGTCGAAGACGTGGCCGGTCTCGTGGGCCAGCACGTTGCGGTCCGGCGGGTGGCGCTCGAAGACGGTGACGATCCGCCGCAGTTCGGCGCCGTCCGCGACGATCGGGCGGTCGAAGTTGACGACCTTGGTGGCGTCGGAGTCCACCCCCGGCGCGTCCGGGTCGGCGACGAAGTAGACGACGTCGTACTTGGCGAAGTCCACCTCGGCGTCGGCGGCCGCGACCGCGTCCCGCAGGTAGGCCGCCCGGTCCCCGGGGGCCCAGTCCCGCCTTATCCCGTACGCGGTGGACGGCTTGGGCATCCGGATCCACTGCTTCTGCGGGTGCGGGGCCAGCCGGAAGCGCCCGTACGAGGCCTGCTCGAAGAACTCGCTGGTGGCGGGGAAGTAGTCGCCGGCGAGCTCCGAGGTCGTGAGGGTGCTGCGGTGGTCGGGGAAGGAGAGGAAGACCATGACCGCATCGAGCGTGCGCTCGGGCTTGGGGTAGGCGCCGTTCCAGCTGTCCAGGCCCAGCGAGTGGTGCGCGCCCGTCCGGGTCAGTGCGCAGGGTCCGGCGCCGGAATCGGCCACCGCGGGTCCCGCGACGAGCGACATGGCGGCGAGCGCAGTGAGGGAGGTGAGCGCCGCGGCGGCACTTCGGATGCGGGAACAGTCCACTCCCCCGGGTGTCTGCTGACGCGCCACATCGACCTCCGGTGGTGGATTCGTGCCTGTTTAGCCACCTTGAGGCGATCGTCTTACTAATGCCCTGTTCCGCTGCCCCACACGAGTGAGCAATGAGGCAAGCCGGTGACCCCCGGACTTCACACACCTGCCTACAGAACGTCACGACCGATCACCTGAGATCAGCCAGAGCCTTCGCACGTTCACAGCCGCGCAGAAACGATCAAGCGATCTTGGTCCGACGATCCGTCATCACGCCGAACTCCGGGACCTCACGCGGCGACGCCGCTGGATAGGGCCTCCCAGCAGCCTCTATGATCGGCACACTTTCCTGCACGGACACTCACGAACACTGCGGGGCCAACGGTGAGCGGAACCTCAGAAGGAACCGGTTCGGCGGCCGACAGCATCCGATCGGCCATTACGGAGCGTCACCCGGCAGTGCCGGCAGTGCCGTCGCGCGCCGATTCGGACCGGCGCGACTACCGGGCGGCCTTCAACGCGGCCCACCTCGCCATGGCCGTCGTGGACCGCGACGGCTACGTGGTCGCGGCGAACGAGGCCTTCGCCGGACTGCTGGGCAGCGAGCCGCACACGCTCGTCCACCAGTGCGCCGCCGACCTGGTGGACCTGGCCGCGGAGGCCCGCACCTGGGCCGCCTACCAGGAGGTGCTCCGCGGCCGGCAGGCCCGGCTGCGCTGCACCCGCCGCCTCAAGCACCCCGACGGGCACTCGCTGTGGACCGAGGTCACCCTGGGGCCCGTACCCGGGACCGGGGACGTCCTGCTGTCCGTCTCCGACATCAGCGACCGGCGCGACCTCCAGGCCCGGCTGCGCCACCTGCAGATGCACGACCCGGTCACGCGGCTGCCCAACCGGGCGCTCTTCTTCGAGCGGCTCTCCGCCGCCCTGGAGGCCTCCTCCTACGACCACGGCGGCGGCACCGGCCGGATCGGGCTGTGCTACCTGGACCTCGACGGGTTCAAGGCCGTCAACGACACCCTCGGCCACCGGGTCGGCGACCGGCTGCTGACGGCCGTCGCGGCCCGGCTGACCCAGTGCGCCGACCAGTCCGGGTACGGGCGCACCGGCGGGCACCTGGTCGCCCGGCTCGGCGGCGACGAGTTCGCCCTGCTGGTCGAGGACTCCACCGGCACCGAACAGCTCGCGGACCTGGCCCGGAGCGTACTGGCCGCCGTACAGGAGCCGTTCGACCTCGCCGGGCAGCGGCTGTCGGTCTCGGCGTCGATCGGGGTGGTGGAGCGGGCGACGGACGGCACCTCGGCCACCGGGCTGATGCAGGCCGCCGACACGACCCTGTACTGGGCCAAGGCCGACGGGAAGGCCCGCTGGACCCTCTTCGACCCGGAGCGCAACGCGCACCGCATGACCCGGCAGGCGCTCTCCTCGACGCTGCGCCCGGCGGTGGAGCGCGGGGAGTTCGAGCTGGAGTACCAGCCCCTGGTGGACCTGGAGAGCGGTGTGGTGCGCGGGGTCGAGGCCCTGGTGCGCTGGAACCACCCGCAGTTCGGCACGCTCACGCCGAATCGGTTCATCGGTATTGCGGAAGAGGACGGATCCATCGTCCAGTTGGGGCAGTGGGTGCTGCGGACCGCCTGCCGGCAGGCGCGGCGCTGGCAGATCGAGCAGCCCAGCGACGCGCCGGTCTTCGTGTCGGTGAACGTGGCCGTGCGCCAGGTGTGGGACTCCGACCTGGTGGGCGACGTGGCGGAGATCCTGGCCGAGACGGGCCTGGCGCCGCAGC
The DNA here is from genome assembly GCF_033794505.1 of Streptomyces sp. MB09-01. Taxonomy (NCBI): domain Bacteria; kingdom Bacillati; phylum Actinomycetota; class Actinomycetes; order Kitasatosporales; family Streptomycetaceae; genus Streptomyces; species Streptomyces sp. MB09-01. The sequence goes on from NZ_JARAYQ010000143.1 coordinate 5,570, forward strand.
TGCTCCAACTGGAACTGACCGAATCGGCCGTGATGGGCTCCGCGGGCCGGCCGCTGCAGGCCCTGCAGGCGCTCAGCGACATGGGCGTGCGGATCGCGATCGACGACTTCGGCACCGGCTACTCGAACCTGGCCTACCTCAGCCGGCTGCCGGTCTCGGTGCTGAAGCTGGACGGCTCCTTCGTACGGGGCTTCCGCTACGAGGAGGGCACGCACCCGAACCCGGCCGACGAGACGATCGTCGAGGCCCTGGTGCAGCTCGCGCACCGGCTGGGTCTGACGGTGACCGCAGAGTGCGTGGAGACCGCGGGGCAGGCGGCCCGGCTGCGGCGCGTCGGCTGCGACACCGGGCAGGGCTGGCTGTTCTCGCGGGCGGTGGCTCCGGACGTGATCGCCGGCATGATCGGGCGCCAGACGGCGGAGGCCGAACAAGCGGAGGGACCGGCCCCGCAGGCGGCCGGCCCCGGAGTGTGAGATACGCCCGATCGTGGAACCGAACGGCCTGGCCTTGTGGGCAGTTGTCCGCCGGGCGCCCCCTTGTGACGATCTTCCTGCTGTCAAGACCCGGACAGCGTTTCGATCAAGGGGGAACCATGAAACTGACCCGAGCTGCGCTCCTCCTCGCCACAGGCGCCCTGGCTCCTGCCCTGCTGCTCTCCACCCCGTCCTTCGCGGCGACACCGGCCGCCGGGCCGGCTGCCACGGCCGCGGTCGTGGTCGTGGGCTCGGACACGGAGAACGCCGCCGCCATCGCCAAGATCCTGGCCGACCCGGCCAGCGGCAAGGCCGTGATCCGCGAAGCCAACGAGGCCCTCAGCGGCACCCCCGAGGACCGGGTGGCCTT
>NZ_JARAYQ010000143.1:6512-21719 GCF_033794505.1 Streptomyces sp. MB09-01
CCTGACCACCGGCCTCGCACGCGCCCAGGACGAGGACAACCGCTTCACGATCGTCAAGCTCCTGGCCGACCCGGCCAGCGGCCGGGGGGTGATCCGCGAAGCCAACGAGGCTCTCGACGGCACCCCCGAGGACCGGGTGGCCTTCCTGACCACCGGCCTCGCACGCGCCCAGGACGAGGACAACCGCTTCACGATCGTCAAGCTCCTGGCCGACCCGGCCAGCGGCCGGGGGGTGATCCGCGAGGCCAACAAGGCTCTCGACGGCACCGCCGCCGACCGCGTTGCTTTTCTGAAGACCGGCCTGCGCATGGCCCGGGCGGAGGACGACCGTGTCGCCGTCGCCCGGATCCTGGCCCGCCCCGGCATCAGCGACGCCCTGTTCGCAGCGTGCCAGAAGGCGATGGACGGCACCCCGGAGGAGCTGCGGTACTTCATCACGGTCGGCCAGTACCAGGTCTGACCGCCGTGACCGCCCGCTAGGACCCGCACGAGAAGGCCGGACCGCCCGACGGCGGTCCGGCCTTCACTCTCGCGCGCGTCCGGATCCGCCCGGCTATCCGTTGACGACCTTGTCGTAGCGCAGGGCGACGTAGCCCGAGGCGGCGTGGCCGGCGATGCGCCCGTCGCTGCCTCCGTTGAGGTAGTCCTGACCGCGCATCATGTCGTCGTTGGTGTTGGCCTCGTGGATGTACGAGAACTTGCCGGCGGCCTTGTCGACCCACTTCTCGAAGAGCACCACGTGCCCGTCCAGGGTGTTCAGCGCGTCGCCGGGCTGGAGGTCGGACTTGGAGATGGTGGCGGCGATGCCCGGCAGGCTCTGGGTCGTGTAGCTGGTACCGGCGTGCCAGACCATGGAGACGAAGCCGGAGCAGTCGGTGCGGTAGGTGTGGTCGCCGTCCGGGTCGGTGGCGTAGGCGCCCTGGTTGTAGGGGATGTCACGGCTCAGCCAGTTCGCGGCGCGGCTCATGATCTCGCTGCGGGTGATCTGTCCGCCCCTGCTGGAGGGGGTGGGGGTGGGGGGCGCCGGCGGCTGGTAGGTGCAGTCGTTGGCGAAGGCGGAGAGCAGGCTCTGGGTCCAGCCGCTCGCGTCGACCGGGTCGGCGGGGTGGTAGGCGATGTCGTCGCCCTTGCCGTCGGTGGGGTCGGCGTCGTGGTACCAGTACATCCCGCCGTTCGTACGGCCGTAGTAGAGGCCGCCGCCGGGCGAGACCAGGTTGTCGACGGCCGACCAGCCGGAGCTCTTGAGCTCCGAGCTCTCCCAGTCGCCGACGCCGTTGATCTGGTAGGAGAGCAGCCGGCCGTCGGCGGTGCTGGCGATGAGGACGTCGTCGCCGGCGGCGGCGAGCGTCTTGAGGACGAAGCCCGTGTCGATCACCGCGTGCTTGGCGATGTGGGCGGGCCCGCTGGGCTTGGCCTGGGAGACGTTGTAGCGGTGGAGCTCTCCGGCGACCGTGCCGTAGAGGTGACCGGCGCCGTCGTAGGTCAGCTTGTCGAAGGTCCAGCCGCTGTCCCAGATCTTGGTGACACCGGCCAGGGCCAGGGCGCTGTCGTTGGTCTGGACGTCGACGCGGTACAGCTCGCCGGCCGTCGACGTCACGAGGACGGTGTTGAAGTTGAGGGTGGCCATCGCCTTGGGCGTGAAGCCGAGGTTCGCGCCGATCAGGGTCTTGACGCGGTCGCCGGTGTTGGGGGCGATCGCCGTATAGGTGAGGCGTCCGTCGGGGAGGGTTCCGTAGATCGACACGTTGCCGCCGCAGATCGCGGCGGCCTGGGCGGGCGCCGAGGTGAGGGTGACCATGCCGAGGGTGGTGGCAGAGACGGCCAGGGTGGCGGCGAAGCGGCGCTTGAGGGACGACGAGAACAAGGGTGTCTCCGGATTCTGGGCAGCCCTGACGTACGCGCGTCGGGCCGGGGAGGTGAGGAGGGAGAGCGGGAGAGCGGGCGCGACTCGGGGGCCGTCAGGGGTGCGGCTCGGTGGCGCTGTAGCCGTGCGCCCGCAGAGGGGCGCGGGCGCCGTCGAGGATGGCGCGGGCCTGGGTGAGGGCTGCGGCTTCGGAGGCGGCACGCAGGAAGAGGTAGACGTGCACGCCGTCGTCGGCGGCCTTGGCCCGCAGGTGTTCGAGTCCGTGCGCCGCGGGGGTGTGGGCCCAGATCAGATCGGAGAGGAGGGCGAGCGCACCGCCATCAGCAGGATCACGGGAAGGCCCTGAGAGGGAGGCTCGGACGATGCGCACGCCGGCTAGTCCCAGTTGATGCTGTCCGCGAGGGACGCGGGCGCCGTGTCCCAGTTGATGCTGCCGTCGGCAGAGGCGCCGATGTGGTGGCTTTCGGCTGCGGCGGCCACCGAGGCGGTGGTGACGGCGCCGGCACACAGGGCGGCGAAGACGGCGGCGACAGCGGCGAAGCGGGCAGTGCGGGACATGGTTTCCCCCAAGTCGGAAGCCGGGAAGCGATTCGTTCGTGCGGTGTGCTGCGCGCTGCTCCGGATCGTCCTTGCGGCTCTGGCCTGAGCCGGGGACTCTCGTCCCCGCCGTCCCGGTGAGCACCATGTTGCTGCGGCCGGGACCCCCGAAGAAGAGGTTCCGGCTGTCACCAACCGGCCTGGCACCTTGGTGACAGACTTCGCCTACGATCACCGAGGCGGCGCTCGCCGGGCTGTCCAACTACTGCTGGGGAGCTGGAACTTGCTGCACACACTGGGCCTCGGGGCCGACGTGGAAGCCGTGTACCGGGGCATGCTGGCCGACCCTTCGGGAGGGGTCGCCGAGCTGAGCGCCCGCCTCGGCCTCACCCTGGACCAGGTCCGCGAGGGCCTGGACCGGCTCGTCGACCTCGAGCTGCTCAGACCGTCGCGGGACAGCCCGGGTGCCCTGCGAGCGGTGAGACCCGAACTGGGCCTGGAGCTGCTGCTGCGCCGCCAGGAGGAGGAGCTGGCCCGGCAGCAGCAGGAGCTGGCCCGCAGCAAGGCGGCCGCAGCGCAGGTGGTCTCCGAGTTCGCTGAGCTCAGCCCGAACACCGAGGTAGACGGCGCGGAACGGCTCGTGGGCATGGACGCCATCCAGAGCCGACTGGAGCAGCTCGCCCATGGACTGACCCGGGAATGCCTGGCGATCCTGCCGGGCGGCGCCCTGTCCGAGGCGAGCCTGGAGTCCTCCCGGCCGCTGGACCAGCGTGCACTGGCCCGCGGCATCGAGATGCGCTCGGTCTACCAGGACAGCGCCCGCAACGATCCGACGACACTGGCCTACGCCCGGTGGCTCACCGAGCAGGGCGGCCAGGTCCGCACGAGCCCGCTCCTACCGCCCCGCCTGCTGATATTCGACCGCAGGGTGGCGGTCGTCCCCATCGACCCGGCCAACTCCCGCCTGGGTGCGCTGTGCACCAGCGCGCCCGGCATCGTGGCCTCCCTCGCGACCCTGTTCGAGCAGACGTGGGACGCCGCCGTACCCCTCGGAGCCGACCGCCCCCGCCCCAGCGACACCCGCCCCACGGCAACCGAACTCGAACTGCTCAAGCTCCTGGCCTCCGGCATGACCGACGAGGCCGCCGCCAAGCGGCTCGGGGTGTCCCTGCGCACGGTCAGGCGCCAGATGTCCGCCCTGATGGAACGGCTCCACGCGACGAGCCGCTTCGAAGCCGGCCTCAAAGCGGCGCAGCAGGGCTGGCTCTGAGGTCCGGCGTACGGTCAGAGGCTCCGGACGAAGGCGCTGAACGCCTCCGGGGCGACCGTGAAGGCGGGGCCGTCGGGGTTCTTGGAGTCCCGAACAGCAACGAGGCAGGGCTGGGCGGCCACCTCGACGCAGTCTCCAGCTGTCCCGCCGCTGTACGAGGCCTTGCGCCAGGCGGCGGTGCCGAGGGGGGCGCACTCGACGCAGTCGCCGCCGCTGGAGCCGCTGTAGGACGACTTACGCCACAGCACGCTCGGCAGGTTCTGGATGCTTCCCATAGCGTTCCTCCATTACGCGAGCGATCAGCTCTGCCGACGCCCGGATGGAGAGGGACTCGGCCTGCAAGCGAGCGTATCCGACCGAACGCTCCTTGATCACTTGCGGGTTGGCGGTCATATGGCCACAGTCGTAGCTCTCGCTGTAGTGGATGTCCGGGTCGCCGTCGAACCGCAGAAGGTTGAACGAACCCATCATTCCTGCGTGCTGGCCTGCATTGAAGGGCAGCACCTGGATTTCCAGCCACTGGCGGTCCTGAAGGCTCAGCAGGTGGGCGAGTTGGTTGCGCATGACCTCGCGGCCACCGATCTCCCGGTGGAGCGCCGCCTCGTCCAGCACCACCCACAACACCGGAGGATTGTCGCGGGCCAGGATGCGCTGCCGATCCATGCGCGCCGCCACGGCGGCGTCGAGCGTGTCGGGCTTCTCGACACCCATGACGGCCCGCGCATAGTCCTCCGTCTGCAGGAGCCCGTACACCAACTGGCACTGGAACGTAGAGATGAACGTGGCCCGGGCCTCCATCTCCGCGTACGCCTGGAACCACGACGGCAGGACGCTCCGCAGGACCAGCCCGACCAGCCGGGAGAAGTGGCCGTCCGTACCCAGCGCCGCGTCCACCCGTTCAGAGAAATCCCGGGTCGGCACCCGCCGGCCGTTCTCGACCATGCCGATCAAGGAGCCCGTACAGAAGATGATCGCGCCCAACTGGGCCTGCTTCAGTCCGGCATCCTCTCTCAGGTGGCGCAGTTCATAGCCGTAGTAGTCCAGCGGCGAGGCACTGGGATCGATGTCGCGGGCCTGAACCATGAGACGGCACCCCCAAGCGGAGAACGAGCTTGTCGCCGAGCGTAGCGATGCCGACACGCAACGGGGCTGCGAATCCCGCAACCATGTCACACACCTCCGCCCCGCCCCCGGAGAGGGGACAGGGCGGAGGCGTCGCTCGGCGCGGGGTGGGGGGAGATCAGCAGGCGCCGAGGTCCTTCCAGACACCCCATTCACCGGTGGTGCCCGGCGTCTCGTTCTGCGTCCACCACTGAGCCTTGTACTTGCGGCCGTTGTGGGAGACCTCGTTGCCGGCGGTGTAGACGGTGCCCGCGACGTACGCCGGGGTCGAGCCGCAGCCCGTGGTCGGCGGGGTCGTCGGAGGCGTGGTCGGAGGCGTCGTGGGCGGAGTGGTCGGAGGCGTGGTCGGCGGGACCGTGGCGGAGCCGAGCGCGTCCGAGATCTGGTTCAGCAGCGTGGTGCTGTTGTCCAGGCCGAGCAGGGAGTACATCATCGCTCCGGCCAGGCCGCGCTGCTTGCCGTAGTCGACCCGGGCCTGGATGGACTTCTGGTTCAGGCCGGTGAAGAACTCGCCGTCCTTGTAGAAGTACGAGGCCTTGGCCTGGTCGTCCCAGAAGGTGCTCGCCGGGTTGTCGACGATGCCGCCGAGCTCCTTGTAGTTGGCGATGCCGGCCTGCTGGCTGGTGGGCCGGGCGCCCGAGGCGCCGGTGGCGGACTGGGCGAGGCCGTTGGCGGTCCCGGCGGGGACGCCCTTCCAGCCGCGGTAGTAGAACTCGTAGCCCAGGGTCAGCTTGTCGGCGGGGAAGCCGCCGGTGATGCCGTAGGCCGGGTTGCCGTCGATCCAGGAGTCGATGGCGTTGTCGATGCTGTACTTCTGGGTGCCGGGGGCGATCACGTCGGTGGGGTCGCCGGCCGGGGAGTACAGCGGGGACTGGTGGTACGTCGGCCCGTCGCCGTCCCAGGCGCCGTGCATGTCGTACGTCATGATGTTGGCGTAGTCCAAGTACTGGCCGATCTTGTCGGTCTCGATGTACTTGATCTTGTCCTGGCCGGCCGGGAGGGCCGAGGTCAGGAGGTACTTCTTGCCGCCGTTGGCCGCGCCGTAGGCGTCGAGCTGGGTGCGGAACTCCTTGAGCAGGAGCGTGAAGTTCTGCTTGTCCTCGGGGGCGTAGTGGTTGCCGAGGTGACCGCCCGACGAGCCCGGGTACTCCCAGTCGATGTCGATGCCGTCGAAGATGCCGGCCGCGGCGCCCTGGCCGCCGAATCCGCCCTCGACCGGCAGGTTGCCCTTGATGTACTGGTCGATGCAGGAGGACACGAGCTTCTTGCGGGAGGCGTCGGTCTTCGCCGCGTCGCTGAAGTACTTCGAGTAGGTCCAGCCGCCGAGCGAGATGTTGATCTTCAGGTGCGGGTACTTGGTCTTCAGCTGCTTGAACTGGTTGAAGACGCCGACGATCGGCTGGTCCCACTTGTCGGCGACCCCGCTGACGCTGTCGGCCGCACTGAAGGACTTCTGGTAGTCGGCGTACGAGTCGCCCGCGCCGTCACCGGCGTTGGGGTTGTTGTCGTCGCCCGCCGCCTTGTTCGCCTCGAAACAGGTGAGGTCGGTGGGGTGGATGTTGCCGAACGAGTAGTTGATGACGTCCAGCTTGCCCGCTATGCCGCGGGTGTCGAGGTGCTTGGGGTAGAAGGCGTTCCCGTACACGCTCCACTGGTCGTAGTAGGCGATGCGGACACCGCCCGCCGCGGCGGTGGTTCCGGCACCTGCGGCCTGGGCCGTGCCGAGTCCCGCGAAGGAGGCAAGCGCTCCGGCTGCCAGCGCGGCCGTTGCGGCGGCCGCGATGAGGGGTTTACGGATGTGCATGAACTGCTCCGTGGGGGTGGGAGGGAGAGCAAAAACGTTCAGGTGAGAGAAGTGATAGCGATCACTCCGACCCCGCGTCAATGGTTCGGACCAAAGAAGGACTAGACCACTCTCGCTCTATTTCCCCAAGTCAGAGACCTGAGCGCACATCAGAAACCGCTCGCCACCCCGGGTGACGAGCGGTTTAAGGCTGCCTTGAGACATCCCCCCGCAAGGTTTCGTCAACAAACCAGCCAAACCGCGTTTGCATACGGTCAGTCGGCCGCCGGCGCATGCGCGGGCATGCCGTACGCATCTGCGACGAGCTCGTACGAACGCAACCGGGCCGCTCCGCTGTGGGCGTTGGCGGTCAGCATCAGCTCGTCCGCGCCCGTCCGCTTGGCGAGGTCGTCCAGTCCGGTGCGGACCTCGTCGGGGGTGCCGTGGACGATGTTCGCGAGCCAGCCGGTCACGAACTCCCGCTCCCCCGGGGAGAAGGGGTACGCGGCTGCCTCCTGGGGCGTCGGCACCAGCCCGGGCCGCCCGGTGCGCAGCCGCAGCATCGACAGCGCGCCCGTGAGCACCTGGGCGCGGGCCTCCGCGTCGGTGTCGGCGGCCAGTGCCGAGACCCCGATGACGGCGTACGGGGCGTCCAGGACGGCCGAGGGGCGGAAGCTCTGCCGGTAGAGGTCGAGCGCGGGCAGGGTGCCGGCCGCCGAGAAGTGGTGGGCGTAGGCGAAGGGCAGGCCGAGCTCGCCGGCGAGCCGGGCGCTGAAACCGGAGGAGCCGAGCAGCCACAGCGGCGGCCGCCCGGCGGGGCCCTGCACCGGGCCCGGTACGGCGTGCACGCGGGCGTAGGGGTGCCCGTCCGGGAAGTCGTCGTCGAGGAAGCGGGTGAGCTCCACGAGCTGCCGGGGGAAGTCGTCCGCGGCCTCGTCGAGGCGCCCGGCTCCGCGCAGGGCGGAGGCCGTGCGGCCGTCGGTGCCCGGGGCCCGGCCGAGCCCGAGGTCGATCCGGCCCGGGGCGAGCGCCTCCAGGGTGCCGAACTGCTCGGCGATGGCGAGCGGGGCGTGGTTGGGCAGCATGACCCCGCCCGAACCGAGCCGGATGCGGGAGGTGTGCGCGGCGAGGTGGGCCAGGATCACGGCCGGCGAGGAGCTGGCGACGCCGGGCATGGAGTGGTGCTCGGCCACCCAGTGGCGGTGGTAGCCGCGGGACTCGGCGAGCCGGGAGATGGCCACGCTGGTGCGCAGGGACTCGTGGGCGGTGCTGCCGGCGCCGACGGTGACGAGGTCCAGGACCGAGAGCGGTACGGTTGCCGCGCCCTGCGCTGCGCCCCGGATGCTGCCGCCCCTGCCGTGCTGTCCATGTGCGCCACCGGTGTCACTCATCGTCGCTCCCGTCTCGCCGTGTCGTCCGTACGAAGAATTCGAACCGTGGACGGCGGCCGGGCATTCCCGGCGGACCGGGACAGCGCGCGTGACCATGGCATATGCCAGTGGAGTAGATCCAGGCGGAGAGACATGATTGAGCCATCAATCTCCTCAACAGGCGCTCCACATGGGCCCCTTGATGGCTATCGTGGTAGGGCAAGCGGTAACAACCTGCTAGGGGGAAACCGTGGCGCTGAAGCCCGAGCCGACCGCGCCGTTCCACTCGGTGCAGTACGCACTACGCGTACTCGAAACGATCGCACGGCACACCGGCGGTGTGACCGACGTGCAGATCGCGCGTGAGACCGGCCTGCCCGCCGTCCATCTCGCTCCGATGCTGCTCATGCTGCGTCGGGAGGGGTATGTCCTGCAGGTGTCCGACGGCGCCTACGCCATAGGGGACTCCCTCGTCCTGCTCGGCTCAGGCATCGACCGGCAGCAGGCGCTCACGGACAAACTGCAGGAGACGCTGGACCGGCTGCGCGACTCGGTCGGCGCGGCCGTCTACATCAGCCGGTACGTGGACGGCGAGGTCAGGATCACGCAGTTCGCGGACAGCCCCCGCACCCCCAAGGTGCACGAGTGGGTCGACTTCCGCTCCGCCGCGCACGCCAGCGCGGTCGGCAAGTGCCTGCTCACGCAGCTCGACCTGAACGGGCGGCGCGACCACCTGTCCCGGCACAAGATCGCCCGGCTCACGTCCAAGACGATCGTGAACGAGCGGATCCTCTTCTCCAAGCTGGACGCCCAGCCGGCCACCGTGCCGATGCTGGACCTGCAGGAGTACGCGGTCGGCACGGTCTGCGCAGCGGTCCCGATCACCGCCGGGGCCTCGGTGGGCTGTCTGGCGCTGTCGATGCCGGTCGAGCACGCGCACCGGCTCCGCGCCGCGGCGGACACCCTGAACCGGAAGGCAGCCCCGCTGCTGCTGTCGCTCACGCTCTAGCGGCGGGTCGGTACGCGGGCCGGTGCCGGAACTCGGGCCGGAAAACACTTCGGGCGGTTCCCGGTGAACCGGAAACCGCCCGAAGGACAGGTGCGCCGCCAGGGACTCGAACCCCGGACCCGCTGATTAAGAGTCAGCTGCTCTAACCAACTGAGCTAGCGGCGCCTGCTGACAGAGAAAATACTACCTGGTCCTCCGGGGTGCTCAAAACCAATAGGACGGTCCTAGCCGCGGAGGTACGCGAGGACCGCCAGCACCCGGCGGTGGGTCTCCTCGGCGGGCGGCAGGTCGAGCTTTCCCAGGATGTTCCCGATGTGTTTGCCGACGGCCGCCTCGGAGACCACCAGATCGCGGGCGATGGCCCCGTTCGACTTCCCCTCCGCCACCAGGCCCAGCACCTCCCGCTCGCGCGGGGTCAGCGCCGCGAGGGGGTCGCGCCGCCGGCGCAGGAGGTGGCGCACGACCTCCGGGTCCACCACCGTGCCGCCGCCGGCCACCGTGACCACCGCGTCGAGGAACTGCTGCACCTGCCCGACCCGGTCCTTGAGGAGGTACCCGACGCCGCTGCCGTCGCCCGAGTCCAGCAGGTCGGCGGCGTACGAGCGCTGCACGTACTGGCTGAGCACCAGCACCGGCAGGCCGGGACGCGCCGCCCGCAGCTCCACGGCCGCGCGCAGTCCCTCGTCCGTCATGCCGGGAGGCATCCGTACGTCGGTGACGACGATGTCCGGGTCGTGGGCGGCGACCGCGGTGCGCAACTCATCCGCGTCCCCGACGGCGGCCGGAACCTGGTGGCCGAAACGCGTCAGCAGGCCGACGAGCCCCTCGCGGAGCAGGACCCCGTCCTCGGCGAGGACGATCCTCAGGGACTGCTCTCGGGGCTGCTCACCGGGCACGGGATCTCCAGGCTCAGGACGGTCGGCCCGCCGGGCGGGCTGGTGATCGTCAGTGTGCCATCGAGGACCGCGATCCGGTCGGCCAGTCCGGTCAGCCCGGACCCGGCGGCCGGATCCGCTCCGCCGCGCCCGTCGTCCCGTACGTCGATCAGCAGCGCGCCGCCGGTGTGCCGGGCGGAGACGGCGGCGCGGGCGGCTCCGCTGTGCTTGCCGATGTTGGCGAGGGCCTCGCACACGCCGAAGTAGGCGGCGGCCTCGACGGACTCGGGCAGCCGGGGCAGGCCGGCGGCCAGGTGGGTGTCGACGGGGACGGCGGAACGCTCGGCGGCGTCGGCGAGCGCCCCGGTCAGGCCGTAGTCGGTGAGCACCCGGGGGTGGATGCCGTGGATCAGCTCGCGCAGTTCGCCGAGCACCTTGCCGGCCTCGTCGTGGGCGGTGGCGAGCTGGTCCGCGAGCGGGCCCGGGGGCGCGTCCAGGCGGGCGAGGCCGAGGGTCATGGTGAGGGCGACGAGCCGCTGCTGGGCGCCGTCGTGCAGGTCGCGCTCGATCCGGCGGCGCTCGGCCTCGAAGGCGTCGACGAGACGGGCCCGGGAGCGGGTGACCTCGGTGAGCAGGCCCCGGAGTTCGCGTTCGCGGGGGGCGAGGAGGGCGCGGGTGAGGGCGGCGCGGGCGCCGGCGAGGGCGCCGAGCGGGTAGAGGAGGGCGGGGAGGAGCACGGCCCCGGCGGCGGCGACGGCGAAGGCCGGGGGGTACGAGGTGACCAGCCAGAGCTTGACGACCTTGACCTCGCCGTCGCCGGAGAGGGCGAGCTGGAGCGGGGTCGTGACCAGGAGCAGGGGCAGACCGAGGAGGGTTGCGACGGCGACGAGGTCGACCCACCAGAGCAGGAAGCCGTGCAGGACGGCGTAGCCGAGCTCCCGCCAGGTGGCCTGCTCGCGGTAGCGCAGCCCGGCCCAGGCGAGGAGGCCGGGCTCGGCCGGCGTGCGGTGGGGGGTGGGGGCGGGGTCGTCGTCGACCAGCCGCAGGCGGCGGCGCTCGACTGCGGCGGCGGGGAGGCCGGCGAGGCCGAGCAGGGCGAGGAGCGGCAGGCCGATGGCGACGAGGGAAAGGGTGGCGCCGGCGGTGGCGAGGAGGACGAGGGCGAGGAGGACGGGGATGCCGGTGAAGGCGCTGCCGGCGAGGTAGCCTGCGGCTCGCCAGGGCCAGGCGGAGCGGAGGTAGGGGCCGCGGGCCAGGGCCTGCCAGGTGCTGCGCGGGGCGTCGTCCATGCGCGCACGCTAGCCGCGGCCCGCCCGCTCGAACCATGGCCCCAGTGGGTGTCCCGGGGTATCCCTGGCCCTACCCCGCCCGGCTGCCCGAAGCCTCGCCGCCTGGCCGGTGGGGGGCCGCTGCGCGAGGCTGCCCCTGGTCCCCACTGCCCGGCACCTGGCGACCGAGCCGCTGCGCGGAGCCGCGCCTTGAGCCCGACGGGAGCCGCTGCGCAGGGCCTGCGGCCGAGCGGGTAGGTACCGCTACGCGGAGCCGCACCCCGAGCCCGGCGGAAGTCGCTGCGCGAAGCCGCACCCCGAGCCCGGCAGGAGCCGCTGCGCGAAGCCCTGGGCCGAGACGCTGCGGTCCCGATGGCACGGGTCCGCGCTCCGAGCCGGTGGGGGTACCGCTGCGCGGAGCTTCACCCGGGCCCGGCACGGGTCCCGCTGCGCAGGGCCTGCGACTGAGTCGGTGCGGGTGCCAATGACGCGGAGCCTTGCCCCCGGCCGGAGCCTTCTCCCCGCCCCGCCCTTTCTCCGTTTCCCGGGGGGCCCGGACCCGGTCCTCAGGCGCCGGACGGGCTGAAAGCCCCGGAGTGCAGCCCTGGCGACGGTGGTGTGGCTGTCAGTGGTTCAGGAGGTCGGCTCGGCCGTGGGATTCGTATCGCGCGAGGAGCACGGCCACGTCGGCCTCGGTCAGCGGGGCGTAGCCCCCGGCCGGGGACCGGTGCCAGACCGGGTCGGCGCAGCGGAAGGCGGCCCGGCGGAGGGAGACGCGGTGGATCTTGTTCGTGGCCGTGACCGGCATGGACGGGAGGATGCGGAGGTAGCGGGGGGACATCTTCGTGCCCAGGTCAGGCTGCGCGGAAAGGAAGGACTCGAAGGAGGCCGGTGAGAACACCGCGCCCTCCCGGAGGGACACCGCGGCCATCACCTGGTCCCCCGCCACCTCGTCCGGGACGGCGTAGACCGCGACCGCGGCCGCATCGGCCCAGCGGGCCAGGATGTTCTCGATCACCGCCGCGGCGAGGTTCTCGCTGTCGACCCGCAGCCGGTCGTCCGTACGGCCCGCGAAGTACAGGAAGCCCGCCGCGTCGCGGAAGAAGAGGTCTCCCGTCCAGTACCAGCCGTCCCGGGTGCGGTCGGCCTCCGCGGCCGGGTTGCGCCAGTAGCCCTCGAACAGGCTGCGGCCACGGTTGACGAGTTCGCCGATGGCCGCGGAGCCGTTCAGCAGGCGTCCGTCCCCGTCCAGCACCGCCGCCGGGCATTCCGCGCCCGTTTCCGGGTCGATCACAGCCAGGTCGTCCCCCGCGCCCGCCCGGCCCAGCGCGCCCGGCGGGGTGTCCGGGGTCCGCTGGACCGAGGCGCCGCCCTCGGTGGCCCCGTATCCCTCCACCAGGCGCACTCCGAACCGCTCTGCGAAGCGCGCCGCGTCCACCGCCCCGGCCTCGGTGCCGAAGCCGAGCCGGAGGCTGTGGGTGCGGTCGTCGGGGCGGGGCTCGGTGGCCAGGAGGTACTGGATCGCCCGGCCGACGTAGGTGAAGTAGGTGGCCCCGTACGCCCGTACGTCGTCCAGGAACGCGGAGGCCGAGAAGCGCCGGCGCAGCGCCACCGCGGCCCCGCCGACGAGCGCCGGGAGCCAGTCGGCGATGACGGCGTTGCCGTGGAAGAGGGGCATGCAGATGTAGTGGACGTCGTCCGGGGTGACGGAGAACTGGCGGGCCAGTGCGGAGCCGGCCGCGGCGAGCCGGCCCTGGGTGCAGATGGCGGCCTTGGGGGCGCCGGTGGAGCCGGAGGTGAAGTAGAGGAGGAGGCGGGAGTCGGGGGCGGGGGTGCCCAGGGCCGCCTCGCCCGGTTTGGCGCCGGCGTAGGGCGCGAGCAGGGCTTCGTACTCCTCGGTGCCGGTGACCAGGATGCGTACGCCCGGCAGGTCCAGCCCGCGCAGCAGCGGCAGGTGGGCGCGCTCGGTGATCAGGATCCGGCAGTCGGTGTGCAGGACGTCGCGCGCCAGCTCGGGGCCGCGCCGGGTGGGGTTGATCCCGGCGACGGCGGCCCCGGCCAGGGCCGCCGCGCCGAGCCAGAACGGAAACTCGGGGGTGTTGTCGAGCAGTACCCCGAGGTGTGGCTCGGCCCCCGCAGGCATGAGGTCGACGAGGAGCGCGGCGCGCGCGGCGGCCTCCTGGGCGGTCCGGTGGTGGGTGAGGACGTGCCGTTCGGCGTCGTCCTCGTACATCAGCCCGGGCCGGTGGTCGCCCCATCGGCGCGCTATGAGCTCCGCGACGGTTTCGGGTGCAGTCGTCGTCCGCATGCCGCCGGAGGGTAGCTGACGTTCCGTCAGAATTGAACGTCGGAGCAGGCGTAGAAGGCCATCGGGGTGTCGTTGACGGTCCAGACGGCCAGGATCAGGTGCCGGCCGCTCTTGCCGCTCGGCATGGCTCCCTGGTGGACGGTGGTCATGGCGGGGCGGGCGCCGTTGTAGGCGACGGTGAGGAAGGGCTGGGGTTCGAGGTCGGCGCGGGTGAGGGCCTTGGTGCCGGTCCAGCCACTCTTGGTGACGTAGTACTTGAAGTCGGTGGTGGAGTGGTTGGCGGTGAACTGCCACCGGAAGGCGTAGCTCTGCCCGCTGGTCACCTTGGTCGTGGGCCAGGCGCCGCCGCGCGGGTTGTCGAGCTCGGCGAACTGCGAGAGTCCGCCGGAACATATCTTGCCGTCGGCGGGGCCGGCGGCCGGGAAGCCCTTGAAGCCCTCGACGCTCTGCGGCTCCCACTGGATCGCGCCGCAGTCGGAGACGGTCTTGTTGGCGCAGAGCTTCTGGCGGCTGATGGGGGTGTCGGTGTAGCCGTGACTGCTGGCGGTGGGGGCGCCGATGAGGGTGATGCCGGCGACGAGGCCGAGGCCGAGCGCGGCGACGCCGGCCCTTCCGGGTATTCCGGGCATGCGAATGGGACGCATGATGCTCCTTGAACGTGGGGGGAGTTCGACGAGAGCGCGCGCGCTTGTGTGTGCGTGTGTGCGTGTGGGGATTTCAGGTCTAGACCAAGTCTCAGATTATTGACGAGAGTTGGCCATGTCCATACCAATGGGAGAACGGGTGGTCCGGTTGCTTCCGGCCACCCGTTCTCGTCGTCCTCGCCCCGCCGCTCGGAGCGTTACTCGGAGCGTCCCGTGTAGAAGGCGACCGTGAGGTCCTTCACCAGGGCCTTGCGCTCGTAGTCGTCGAGTTCGACCAGTCCGCGCGAGGTCAGCCGGTGGACGGTGTCGTCCACCGCGTCCACGACCGAGGTCAGCACGGTGTCCCGGTGCTTGGCGTCGATCGCCGCGACCCGGCGGCGGCGCATCGCCTCGGCGACCTCGGCCGCGTACTCGATCCGCGTCGGCTGGGCCGAGAACACCTCGATCCCGACGGCCTCGGTTTCGGCCGCCAGCATCCGCGTCAGCGCGTCGCCGACCGCCTCGGCGTCCCGAAGGGTCGGGGCGTCCTCGTGGAAGGCGTCGGCGGGAAGCTGGGACAGCACGCGGGCCATGGCCGATTCGACCTGCTCGGCGAGGTACTCCGTGTGGTCCTCGACGGCGAGCGTGGCCCGCGCCGTGTCCTTGACCTGCCAGACGACCTGCACGACGACCTGCAGGGCGAGGCCGCCGGAGTCCACGGCGGACATCGGGTCGCTGCGCCAGTGCCGCAGCCGTACGTCGACCCGGCGGCGCAGGAGGAGGGGGCTGACCCAGGTCAGGCCGGTACGGCGGACCGTGCCGCGGTAGCGGCCGAAGAGGGTGAGCACCCAGGCGTGGCCGGTGCGGGCCCGGCCGAGACCGCCGAGCGCGACGAGGGCGACGATGCCGAGGAAGGCGAGCGGGGGCCAGTGGGTGGCGCGCAGGCCCTGGTAGGCGCGGGGGGTCGCGCCGAAGGCGGCCACGAAGGGGGCGGCGACGACCGGCTCCGGGAGCACCGCGGCCCGGTGCTGCCCGGCTGGGTCGGTGTGGCCGTCGGCGGCATCGCCCTCGCCGGCTGCACGGCCGTGCTCTGGCGGGCCGGGGTCGTCCCCGCCCCCTTCGTGGCCGCCTTCGGCGCGACCCCCCGCGCCTACCAGGGCCTGCGCGCCACCCACTGG
>NZ_JARAYQ010000144.1:0-21636 GCF_033794505.1 Streptomyces sp. MB09-01
TTTTCGTTACGGCCTACGACCAGTATTTACAATTATTAAGGTCGGGGCGTCGTCAAAGTGTGTAAAAGAACACGCTCGGCCGGGCCGCCACGGCGTTTGGTGATTTCGTCCAGAACGGGGGTGAAGGGAGCGTTGTTGAGAACACCGCCGTCCATCACGCAACTCGCGGTCACATCCAGATCCTTGTCCGGGTGGACCCGGTAGGCGAGGAGCGGATGTTCGCTGACCGGCTGGAACGCCACCGGATAGCTGGCCGTGGCGCGCGCCGCCGTTACCAGGGCCTCGCTATGGGCTTCGGCGAACTCCCTGATTTCCCGGTTTTCGAGCTCCCACCTGTCCCTCTTGTCCACATAGCGGAAGGCCTCGGGTTCATTGCGGAACATGTACATGCGGCGGTGGTCCCGCACGCTGAAGGCGCTGCCGGCGTCGTCCTCGTAGTCCCGATGACGGCCGTCCAGGGCGGTGGCGGTGACGAAGAGGGTGACGCGCTCCTGACTTTCCGGCCCTCGCAGCATGCCATCGAGAACCTCCTTCACCTGGCGCTTGAACCAGTCCCCGTCCAGCAGCGCCTTCCGGCGCGGACGGCGCTTGCGGCTCAACTCGTCCAGCGAGGCGACCTTACGCCACACGTCGCGAAGCTTTAGCGACTGCGATCCCCGGGCGATGCCGGTGGCCAGGAGCAGACCGTTGAGACCGCCGGCGGACGTGCCGGAGACAATGTCGATCTTCACCTCGACCCCGGCCTCCTTCGCCACCTCCTGCCACAGCCTGAAGACCTCGCGCTCCTCCTTCGGGACGGTGTCGGAGTGATCTCCGCGGGATGCCCGCCGAAGCAGGTCGAGTTCGTGGGTGACGCCGCCCATCCACACGGCGAGACTGACACCGCCATTCATCACCAGC
The DNA here is from genome assembly GCF_033794505.1 of Streptomyces sp. MB09-01. NCBI lineage: Bacteria > Bacillati > Actinomycetota > Actinomycetes > Kitasatosporales > Streptomycetaceae > Streptomyces > Streptomyces sp. MB09-01. The sequence goes on from NZ_JARAYQ010000144.1 coordinate 901, forward strand.
GCGATCCGGTACTCGATCTTCGGTACGCCCTGTGACTCGCCCCGGGCGCAGGGCAAGGCCGAGGCATCTGTGCTGGTCGTGCTGGAGCAGACGTGCCGAAACGCCCGGTCGCGGGCACGGCGAACGCTCGCGGAGAGTCCCGTACGCTTCTGGTCGGGCATGCGATGTCCTCCAACGGCGCCAAACCGTCCGGCTAAGCGAACCCCTTTCGGGGAGGATGCCGCCCCCAGCCTTGCTTCGTCCCGGGGCAGACGCCACCGGGGGGTGCCGTCTGGACGGCAGGTCGCACCCTTCCGGGGGACCGCTGTGGAAGCGAGGGACAGAGGCTCGGCGGCCCGGGGCCCACACCGTGCCGGCCAGGGCTGTCCAGTCGGGACCCTGCCCAGGGCCGCCTGAGCCAGCCAGGTGCTCCAGGGTGGCCGATCACCGGCCGCGGGAGCACGTGGTCTCCCCGTCGCGGGTGATGGTGATCCGGGCTCCGTTCACGGGCAGCGCGTAGTGCGCGCGCCGCCTGTCCGCTTCGGATGCCGCCCGGCCTCCGCCCTCGTCGCATCCCTGAACCCCCCGGCGACTCGACCATCGAGGACGGTGACTGCGTCGTCGGGGCGTAGCGCCCCCGTTCAGTGCCTGGACTCAGGTCCGCCGCCCCGCCGGGGAACGGCGGGGCGGCTCTGTCTGGGCCGTGTGCGAGCGCCGCCCCCTGCTCCGTGGCGGCCGGCGGGAAGATTCGCGACCGCTGCGCCGCGGACCTGGCTCCGTACGAACATCAGCTCCGCTTCACCGCCCATCCAAGAACGGAGCAATGACATGGGCCTCAGCCTGCGAGCCGGGCGCCCGGCCGGTCCTCATCCCGAGGACCCACTTCACAGTGGATATTCTGCGCGGTCAGGCCTCGGCGGCGTCGCGACTCAGCCCCCACGACCTCCCGCACTACCTCACCGCCGGTGGACTCGTCCTCGACCGCTACAGCCGCTTCCCTGCGCTACAGCTAGCTGAACGGCTGCCTCCATGACCCACTCCGTACGTCATCGCCCGGAGGGTCGATACGAGTGCACGGCCTGTCGTGCGGCCTGGCCCACCGAGGCCGACGTCTGTCTTTCTGCCTTCCCCTGCCCCGGAGTGCCGCTGGCCCACGGGCTGACCCGCGAGCACCTCGTCTTCCCGAAGTCCGGCGACCGAAGCTGCGCCAGCTGGCAATGCGACGAACCCGATCCCAGCCACCGTCACGGCCCCGACCCCTACTGCGACGTGCAGAACTGCCAGTACTGCTGCCACGACTGTAGCTGCGGCGCCTGCGACGGCACTCTGCATGCCCCCCATCTCGCACTGCTCGAAGACGTCCCCGAGTACGAACTCGCCCAGACCCCCAGACGGAGGAACACCCGTATGACGACGAAGCTTCAGGCCATAGCCGGCGACCTGTCGGATGGCGACCATGTCACCGCTACGGGCTCCGACACCTGCGGACATGAGGTCACCCGCACCGGCTACCTGCTTGCCGAACCGGCGCAGGGCCTCTCGGCCCGTGCCGGTGTTCACACCGACGCACGCGATGGCGCCCGGTGAGCTGGTGATGATGGACAGCACGCTGCTGGACGTCATGGTCGTGTGCGAGGACGGGCAGGCGCGCCGGCCGGAGCTGACGATGGCGGTGGACGTGGCCACCCGCAGCATCACCGCGGCCGTGCCCGAACCTGCATCAGACCCCTACGCAGATTCACTGATCGGCGACAAGTGAGCTTGGGCCTTGACGGCGCAGACCAGGCGGAGCCAGTGCGGGCCGGCGGCCGATGAGAGGGTCCCCCGTCATGGTGAAGAGTCCGGCACCGAGGGCGGCACGCTGTGGAACGGCCCCTCGTCCTCCCGGCACCGGAGTACTACGGGGTCTGGCCGCAATGCATGTGTGTTCAGCCGACCGTGCCCCGCAACGAACTGCATGAGCACGGCCCGCCAATCAGGCGATCGACGCAGCTGAGAACCGCAGGCAGCTGTTGTTCAGCGAGGGCTCGGGGTGGTGGCGAGGAGGTAGACACCTCACGAAGCCAAGCCGTCAAGCTGCTCTGTGGCGAGCTGCTGGGCCTGTCCGCCCGGCCGGCTCACATGGCCGTCCGGTCGACACCCGGTTCGGAGAAGGGGAGGATGGATGGAGCGGCGCCTTTCCAATCAGTCCGGCGCCACAGCGGCGCCACAGCCCTATATCCGGTGTCGCACTGTGGCTGGAGGGACCACTCCCGGAGCGCTGGCGCGGCGACTTGCCCCGTGTTTCCGCGGCCCTCCACTCATCGCGAGGGAGGACACCCATCATGGCCCGGCGCATCCGACGCAATGCCGTCATCTCGCTCGTCGCCTCATCGTTCCTTCTGGGGGCCACGGTCGTCCTAACGCCTGCCGCCACCGCGACACCCGCTCTGGGGGCGTCCACAGTCAAGACCGAGAGCAACGGGACGCGGGCACTGTCCCTCAGCGACGGTGAATTCCCTTACGGCAGGATCAGGCCGCGGACGGGCGACGGCCCGCTCGAGGCCACCAAAGAGGGGCAGAGCATCGTCACGCGCATACCGCTCGAAGGCGGCGGTCGGCTCGTAGTCGAACTGACCCCGGACGAGGCCGATGCCCTCGCTGACGCACTCAAGACCGTCGCCAACGAAGGTGAATCCACTCAGCCGCTGAACGTCAGGGCCGTCATGCTGCCGCGGACGGGCGACGGCCCGCTCGAGGTCAACGAGGAGGGGCAAGGCATCGTCACCCGGATACCGCTCGAAGGCGGCGGTCGGCTCGTAATGGAACTGACCCCCGACGGGGCCGGTGCCCTCGCCGACGCACTCAAGAACGTTTCGTCGGCTGATGTCGTTGGTCAGTGAGACTGAGAAGTAGGTGTCCTACCGCGGAGTTCTTCTGGCGGTCGAACGTGGGGTTAGCACGGGCAGGGGCCTTGACCCCGGATTTTGAACACGTCTATGCGGCTTGGGCCAGGGTAGTTGCTGCTGCTTGGAGGTCGTTCTCGAAGGCGATCGGAGACCGTTGACCGAGGCGGGAGTGTCGGCGTCGGGTGTTGTATCGGGTCAGCCAGCGGAAGGCGTCGAGCCTGGCCTCGCGCTCGCTCGACCAGCCCTTGCGGCCCCTGAGCGTCTCCCTCTTGAAGGCGGCGTTGAAGCTCTCAGCTGCGGCGTTGTCCGCGCTGGACCCGACCGCGCCCATACTCTGGCGGACCCCTGCTGACCTGCAGATTTCAGCGAAGGCCCTACTCGTGTATTGCGAGCCGTGATCGGTGTGCATCACCGCTCCGGCCAGGCTCCCGCGGGTCCGCTCGGCTGCCGCCAGGGCGTCGATGACGAGCTCAGTGCGCATGTGATTGGCGATGGCCCACCCGGCCAGCCGTCGTGAGGCGAGGTCGATAACGGTAGCGAGGTAGAGCGGCTTCCCGCCGTTGACCGGCAGGTATGTGATGTCGCCGACGTACTTCGCGTTCACCCCGGCAGCTGTGAAGTCACGGCCGATCAGATCCGGCGACTTCGGTGCCGCCTGGTCCGCGACGGTCGTGCGGTGCCGGCGGCGCAGACGGACTCCCTCGAGCCCGATGGTCCGCATGATCCTCGCGACCCGCTTGTGGTTGACCACCGAGCCGCCCTCGTCACGGAGCTCGGCGGTGATCCTGGGGGCTCCGTAAGTGCCGTCGGATTCCTGGTGGACCTTGCGTATCCGGGCCGCGATCCCGGCCTCGACGGCCTGCCGGGCCGCCCTTGCGGCCGCGGTGCGGCGCCAGTAGGAGAAACTCGAGCGGGAGAGGCCGAGAATGTCGCAGAGCCGCATCACGCCGTGACGGCGCTGGTGATCCTCAACGAACTGGCAGCGGTTCACCAGCGCGTCTCCGTCGCGAAATACCGGGCCGCCTTGCGGAGAATGTCGCGTTCCTCCTCCAGCTCACGGATCCTCTTCCGTGCCGCGGCCAGCTCCGCCTGAACGGCGTCACCGCCCGCCTGAGCAGCGGCCGGCGGCGCCAAGTGGGCACCGTGGCGGCGGCCGTCGGCGGCCCGGATCCAGTTCCGCAGCGTCTCGGTGTTCACCCCGAGATCAGCGGCGACCGACTTGATCGTCGCTCCCGGCCTCGACCGGTACAACGTGACCGCATCCGCCTTGAACTCAGCGGGGTAATGCTTCATCCCCACAGGGACTCCGTTCTCCTGGACCATCAAGATCCAAGTTTCTCCGGTGTCCAAAACCCGGGGTCAAGGCCCATCAACGACCTCGCCCCCCTCCAGGAACACAACCTCACTGACTCGCTGCACCATTACGCCCTCCGAGCCGAAGCCCACCACCGCTGGCACGCCTTTCACGACAGCAGCGCCGCCATCGAGAGCCTCCTTAAACGTTCCACGTGGTCCGCTGCGGACGAGCAGGAAAGATGGCAGCCCTGGCCTGCCCTCCTGGCTGCGGATCTCGGTGTCGGCCCAGAGAACCCGGACACCATCACCGCCCGGGACAACCTCGCCGATTGGACCTGGGACGCGGGGGATCCGGTCGCGGCCCGCCACCAGTACGAAGAGCTGCTGCCGGTATGCGAGAAGGTGCTAGGAGTTGTCTTCAAATGTCACGCCCACATCAGGAGCGATGCGAGGGTGACGGCTGCCTGGTAGGACTCGCTGGTCTTGTCGTAGCGGGTGGCGATGCCGCGCCATTGCTTCAAGCGGTTGAAGCAGCGTTCGACCACGTTGCGTCGTTTGTAGAGCTGTTTGTCGAAGGTCGGCGGACGTTCGCCGCGGCTGCCACGTCGGAGCCGGTTGCGGATCTGGTCGGCCCTTTCGGGGATGGTGTGAGTGATGCCCCGCCGTCTGAGCCAGGTCCGGATGGCCCGGGAGCTGTAGCCCTTGTCGCCCAGCACGTGGGCGGGCCGGACCCGCGGCCGTCCCGGGCCGATCCGGGGGACCCGTATCGCTTCCATCACGGTGGTGAACTGGGTGCAGTCGTTGGTGTTCCCGCTCGTGACGGTGAAGGCGAGCGGGCGGCCGGCGCCGTCGCAGGCCAGGTGAATCTTGCTGGTCAGGCCACCTCGGGAACGTCCGAGTGCCGGGCTGCGGAGCCCCCTTTTCGGGCCCCGGCGGCGTGCTGGTGGGCGCGGACGACGGTGGAGTCGACCGACACGAGCCAGTCGACGTCCCTCGCCTCGTCTGCCCTGGCCTGTGCGGCCCGGAGCATCCGTTCGAAAGTGCCGTCCAGGGCCCACCGGCGGAAGCGGGTGTGCAGTGTCGCCCAGGGGCCGTACCGCTCGGGCACATCCCGCCAGGCCACCCCGGTCCGGAACTTCCACACGATCCCGTTGAGCACGGTGCGGTCATCCAACCGCTTCCGCCCCCGCAAGGACTCAGGCAGCAGCGGCCGGACGAATTCCCACTCCGCATCCGACAGTTCATGACGTCGTATCACCCGACCATGATCCACCACGCAAGATCATTTGAAGACACTGCCTAGGGCCGGAGCACCCCGACACCCTCAGCACCCGGGCCAACCTCGCCTACTGCACCGGGGAGACGGCGGACCCCGCAGCCGCCCGGGACCAGCTCGCCGAGCTGCTGCCGGTGTGCGAGAAGGCGCTAGGGCCGAAGCACCCCGACACCCTCATTGTCCGGGACAGTCTGGCTTGGTGGACCGGCGAGGCAGGGGACCCGGTAGCCGCCCGCAACCAGCTCACCGAGCTGCTGGCGACGCGGAAGAAGGAGCTTGGACCGGAGCACCCCGACACCCTCACCCACCGGACCAACCTCGCTCGATGGACCGGGGAGGCAGGGGATCCGGTGACTGCCCGCGACCAGCTCGCGGAGCTGCTGCCGGTGTGCGAGAGGGTGCAAGGACCGGAGCACCCCACCACCCTCACCACCCGGGTCAACCTTGCCTGCTGCACGGGAGAGGCAGGGGATCCGGTCGCGGCCCGCGACCAGTCCGAAGAACTGCTGCCAGTGTGCGAGAAGGTGCTCGGACCGGAGCACCCCGACACCCTCACCACCCGAGCCCACCGCGCTTGGTGGACTGCAGAGGCGGGGGATCCGGTGGCCGCCCGCAACCAGCTCACCGACCTGCTGGCGACGCTGGAGAAGGTGCTCGGTCCGGAGCACCCTGACACCCTCACTGCCCGAACCAACCTCGACCACTGGACCGAGGAGAAACGGGCCCCTTCGCCGTAGGGGGGACGTACCCACCGGCAGAACTTTTCAGCACCACAAGGGACGCCGCAAGTCGACCACCGCCGAGGCCTGCCGTCAGTCAAAGCTTCAACAACTCTGACAACAACAGCCAGTGGATACAGAACGTACGTCGTGGACACGAGGATTTTGTCCGCGGCCAGGACGAGCTCGCGGGGCGTTTCGGCGAGCTCGCCGAGGATGCCGGCCGCGACGTCGGACCGGCGCCGGCCGCCGGTTCCGCGGCCGGGGGCGTGCGGGGTGTAGAGCGCCGCGAGGGTGCTGTTGGCCGCTCAGGTCGCGGTGAAGGTCCGGCGGACCTTGACCCGGGCCTCCTGCTCGCGGCGGACGAGGCCGGCGTGCGCGGCCTGAGCGGCCAACAGCCCGTCGGCGTCGGCCTGCAGCTGCGGGTCGAGGGTGATGCGGGCGTGGGCGGCAGCGGCGGCCTGGCCGCCCGGGCGCGGGCGCGGCTGGCGGCGGTGTACGCGGCGTCGGCCTGGTGGGCGCGCCAGATCCCCTCCAGCAGCCGGCGACGGGTGAGCATGTCCATGGGTCTCCTCGCGGTTCGGGGTGGTGAGTTCGGCGCCGGGCGGCTGCCACTGCCGCCCGGCCGGGGGTGGGTCAGAAGGTGCAGAACCGGCGTGCGACCGCCGGGATGTTGCTGCGGCGACGCCGGCTGAGCTCCCAGGTCACCTGGCGGGCGGACCGGGAAGCGTCGGCGGCCGCGTCGAGCGGCGTGAGGGAGCCGTCAACGAGGGTTTCGAGGTAGGTGCCGTCGGCTGCGTGCAGGTGCGCGGACCAGGGTTCGCGATGGTCGGGCGCGGGCGGTCGGCCCGCTCGCCGGCGTACATCAGGACGTGCAAGACGCCGTAGGCGGCGTCCTCGTCGTCCGGGGCACCCGGGTCGGCGGCCATGATCAGGAAGGTCATGCCGCCCTCGGTGCCGGGGAAGGCGTGGCGGCCGCGGGCGGCCAGTTCGGCGCGCAGCAGGTCGCCTTCGGTGGGTGCGCTCTGGTGGGTCATTTCGCTCCTTCGATTCGGGAGGCTGGCCCCTGACTGCCTGGGACGGCCTGGGGTGCTGGCCGTGGAGGTGGAGGGCCGGTGCCCCGGTCCGTGGTGGACCGGGGCACCGGGGCGGTCAACGGCCAGCCTGGTGGTCCTCGTCGGCGGGCAGGGGTTCCCAGGCCAGGGAGCGCGCGGTCCGGCGGGACCGACCGTCAACGGCGACGGTCACACCGTCCCGGTACGCGCGGGCGCCGGTCATCCGTACGTCCGCCGCCTCGACGGTGCCGGTCTGGCCGCTGGCCACGTGCCGGACCCGCTCGCGGGTGGCCAGGGCGGCCGCGAAGGCAGCGTGGGAGTCGGGAGCCTCGACCCGCAGGAAGGAGCGGCCCTCGGGCAGGCCGGTGTAGGTGATGGACCAGGTGTCGGTGATCGCGCCCCGGGCCTGCTCGGCGCCGGCGCCCTGCTTGGCCGCGGCCTCCAGGGTCGGCACGTGCCAGACGAACAGGGACGGGTGGTCACCGGGCTCGACGAACCAGCCTTCGGTGCGCTCGAACAGCTCCTTCGCGACGCCCAGCTGCACCAGGGGCGGCCGCCCGTCGGCGCTGGTGGTCAGCTTGCCGTCCTCGACCCAGCCGACGGCCAGGCGGCCGCTGGAGCCGTCCGGCCGGACCCAGTAGCCGGCCACCTCGCCGAGGTCGCCGGGGCCGGTGACGTCGGCGAGCGGCTGCCCGGACAGGGCGGTCACCGCGGCGGCGGCCGCCGGGTGTTCGGCGTCCTGGGGCAGTACGCCCGTACCGGCCGCCGGAGCGGCATCGGCCGGGCCGGCGGCGGCAGAACGTGGACGGCGTTCCAGGAGCCCGGGCCCTCGGACGCAGTGACGATCACCCGTGGCTCTTCCCGGGCGCGGCCGGTGGACAGCCGATCAGCAGCCGACAGCTCATGCGCAAGCTCACCGCCCTGGGCATCAAGGCGCGTCCCGCTCGCAACACTACGCTGATGGATCTCTCCGCCGAGCTCCCTGCCGTCGTCCTCAGCCGTCTCCTCGTACTGCACATCAGCCGGGCCGAGAAGCACCGAGTTCAACCGCCAAACCACCGTGGTCGAACTGGGCATGCCAGCCTTCGGCCGGATCGCCGCACGCACCACCACGACCGCTTGTGAGGGAACTCCGTGATGGCGCTCTTCATTCGTCGATGTGAGCCCTGTCGAACCGGACGTCGCTGTCGAATCCGTCACGAATGCGACTTGGCCCAACCGAGGGCATTCTGTTACGGGGGCTGTGACAGCGGCGAGCAGTTCGCCATGCAGTTCCTCAGTGAAGTGGATACCGCTGTGGTCGATGTCAGCTTTCAGCAGGTCGGGCAGCGGTTCGGTACGGGGAGAGGAGTCGCACATCGCACGGAGGTGCTCGACGGTGAGAGTCGTGGGTCACCGCGTGGTCGGAACTGCGGTGACGACAATGGTCTCCAGGGCACGGCTGAGCTGCTTCCGGAAGTCGGCGGGCAGCGGCCCCGGGTGCCAAGAACGGATCCAGAAGGGGTGGCAGTCGTCCTCGTCCCAGTAGATGTTCCTGTCGAGTTCTGCCCGGTTACGAATGAGAACGCGACCCACAGGGTACCAGCCCTCGCAATCGGCGCCGAAGCGCTCGGCCACCTCGACGGGCCGCAGTCGGATCTTGTCGTGGTCGTCCAGATCGTGGTGCGGAAGCTTCAAGCCGAGCGAACGGATCGTGCCGCAGCCCACGTTGACGGGCAGGGGGAAGCTGCGCACTTCCACGCGGCCGTTCCGCAGGCGCAGAAAAGCACGGTCGTTGCTGAGGAAGGCCGCTCCGCCACGCATCGCGGTGAACAGCGCGGTGGTCTTGCCGGCACCCGAGTCTCCGATGATGAGCGTGGCCCGGCCGTTCTCCACCCATGCCGCGCAGTGGGCCTGCACGGCGGGGACGGTACGGATGTGGCACAGCAGCCGGTCCTCGACGATGTCCGCGAGCAACAAGGGCGGCAGCGGTCCTGTGCAGGAGATCGTCACGGTGGCGCCGCGGACCCGCACTCGGGCGGGACCCTCGGCGTAGACGTCGAACCCCGGTCGCTCATGGATGACGCTGATGTCGCGGTGCTGTTCCTCGGCGCGGAACCGGCTTCCGTCGAGGAAGAATTTGCGTGCCGAGGGGGAACCCCCGCGATGCCGTGGTCTGCGGTGCCCCACCAGTGGGAGGCTGACCGCGCCCTCCCGGATGAGCACCAGATCGGCCTCCGCGTCCAGTGAGCCACTGCCGGTGCCAGAACCGGGCAACGGCCGGAGGCTGCCTGCGAAGGTCTCACCCAACTCGGCGATCTCCGCTGACGCAAAGCCGCGCAGTTCGACGTCCAGTCCCCAGATGCGCAGCCGTGCCGCCGCTGCCGCTTCGGCGTGTACGCGTGTTTCGGTCATGTGCTCTCGCTTTCTTCACAACGTGCCGGCCGGTGCCCGGGTCGTACTGTGGCGGGCCTGGCCTCCTCTTCCAGAGAGGCCAGCACACGCCGCAGGGTGCGCAGATGCCGGTCTACCTGACCGGGCCGGATGAACTCCTCGGGCTGGTGGTTGCGGTTGTCTGGGTCCGCCCCGGGTACTACGAGGACCCTGCGGACATCCAGTGGTCCGCGCACACCGAGGCGGCTCGCCGAGGCCGCCGGCCCCCCCGTTCCCTCAGTCTCCGGTTGCAGGCCGGTCACCGGGTGCATCCACTGCCGCAGATGGTGCGGATGACGGTCGAGGAGCGCGCGGACGATGGCCTCATCCCCGGCGCCGTACCGTAGGTCGAACTTGACGGTGGCCTGTTGCAGGCTGAGGGACCGCTCGGTGGCGGGCGCCGCCAGGCCCGTGATCGTGCAGATCGGTCCCGGCCGGGCGAGATCTGCGAGCAGAGCGGCGAGACGTCCGGCCACGTCACCCGCGCGGCGGGCAGGATGCCGGGGCTGCTGCCCGGTGTCGAGCAGGAACTCCCCGTCTACTTGGCCCATGTGGCCCGCGTAGATGTCGCAGCCGTCTTTGGCCCCGTCGCAGATGACCAAGGTTTGGGGCCGGTGCTCGGCGAGAAAGTCCGCCGCTGCGCCGTCACCGTCGTACTCCTCGCAGGTGTCGATCAGGACGAAGTGCCGGGCCGGGTCGGCAGCGGTGAGCGCGTTGAGCAGCTGGAACTTCGCGTCCGAGACGCCGAGGCCCAGCCAGCGGTCTGGCTCCACGCGTAGGGTGAAGGGGTCGCTGGCCCATTCCTCCAGGGGTGTGGGCGGCTTGGTGTCCACATGGGAGTACAACCAGGTACGGGCTCCGGGGTCGCCGTAGCCGAAGAGGCCGGGGCGGACCGGACGGCAGCCGTGCCGGGCGAGTTCGGCACCGCAGGCCGCCAGCCGTCCGGTGTCTATGGGGCTGACCGTGTCCAGCGCCACGAGCGCGGCGAGGTCGTCGAGGAACGCGGTGCCGGTCATGCGGCCTCCAGGGGGCCGAGCGGCACCAGAACACCGGGCGGAGTACGCAGCACGACCGGCCGCTCGGCGGCCCCCGCCAGGAAGGCGGCGTTGCGGAGCTGGAAGCAGTACAGCCAGGTGCCGGTGGCTAGATCGAGGTCCACGCCCGCGTACACGACCCGGCCATCCCCGTCCAAAGCGGCGGCGCCGGACTCCCCGGTCATGATCTCCGCAAATCCCTGGACGTGCCGCAGCAGAGCGGGAGGGGGCACCTCCCCGATCCAGCGGATCCGGTCCCGGACGGTGTCCTCGTGGAGCCGGTCCGGGCCCACCTCGCCGACCTCGGGGGTCTCGTCGGTGAACACCACAGAGGTGCCCCAGGTGCCGGGGCGCGTCACACCACACCGGTAGCCGAGGCGCAGTACCGTGGGCCGCATGCCCATATCCCACTTCAGCCGCTGGCTGCTGTCGTCCTCGCAGGTGCAGCTGGTGTAGAGAAAAAGACCGAGGCCTCGCAACCGGGTACACCGAGCCGTCTCCAGGGCGCGCCCCAGTCCGGTGCCACGCCATTTCGGATGCACCACCAGATTGGCGAGTACCGCCCGCCGCCCTACGGCCCGTGCGCTGGCGAAACCGACGACGCGGTCGCCGTCGAGGATTAGGAATCGGTGGCGGTCGCTGCTGTGCAGGTCTGTCAGATAGTGGTACTTGTGGTACGCAGAGCGGAAGAGGGACGTGGTGGCGGCGGCTCTGGCCTCGCCGAGCGGCTCGCCGGGAGCCAGCTCTAAGATGTCCATCCGGTCAGCACCTCCTCCAACTCGGCCATGTCTCGTACCGCCCGGGTGCCCTCGGGAGTCTCGGCGGCTCCGTACCGTAAGGCGGCCAGGCCGACGGCGCGGGCCGCGGCGACGTTCGCCGCCCGGTCGTCGATGAACAGCACGCGCCCTGGGTCCGCGGTGTCGACGGCCCTGCACAGCGCCTCGTACGCCTTCGGATCGGGCTTGCGCACACCGATGTCGCCGCTGATCACCCAGGTGGTGATGGTCTCGTCGAGGCGGAACCTGCGACGCAGCAGCACCGACCAGACGCTGACGTCGTTGCTGAGGCACGCGAGCCGGATCCCCTGATAGGCGAGCCTTTTGAGCAGCGGAGCGGCGCCCTTGGTGAGTTCGTGGGCACGGCAATACTCCTCGTCGGACGCGCCGTGCGTGCCTAGCCCTTCCCACAGTTCCGCAGTGCCGATGCGGCCCAGGCTGCACTCGGTATAGAGCTCTCTGATTTGTTGCTCGCCGAGGGTGCTGCCCTTGACGCGCGCGTAGGGGACGAGCAGTTCGGCCACGTCGTCGGGGCTGCGATAGAGGACGCCCATGGCGTCGAAAGCGATGGTCTCGAAGAGGATACGGGACTTCGTCATGCGTACCTGTCCTGTTCGAAGAACATGCCGTACTTCATTCCGAGGGCGTCGAGTTCGGCGCGGACAGTGGGTGAGTAGAAGAGGATGCTGAGTTCGTCGCCGAAGAAGTAGCCGAGCTCCGTGGGCCGTACAGCATCGTCGGTGACCTCGAACAGCCCGGCTTCCTCCGCGGTGCGGATCTCGTCGGTGAATACCTCGAGTGGGTCGGCGCCGAACTTGCGGGCGAAGGCACTCCTGGGAATACCCGAGCTGGTGTGAACGCCCAGCGCGAACGTCTTGCGCATCAGCTCCTGGGGGGTCAGCGTCTGGCCTATCCAGGTCGGGTGCCGGTTCTCCCGGAGGGCCGCGGCCCATTCTCCCAGCGACTTGGTGTTCCAGTAGAAGGTGGAGTTCAGGAAGCCGTAGGCCCCGCAGCCGACGCTGAGCAACTGGGTCGCGTCCACCCCGCGCTTGCGCTCCGTTTGCTGCTGGATCACCTCGCGGCGGCGGGCGTACTTGTGGCTCTGTACACGCAGGTATCCGCCGTCCCCCATGACCAGACCATGGGCCAGTTGCATCCGCAGCCCGTCCTCGTAGCTGGGGTAGAGGTCCTGCTCCAGCTTGGAGATCCGCTTCATGGGATGGCGGCGCAGCCGGTAGACGCTGACGGATTCCAAGCCCCAGCGGCAGATTTCCCGCATGGTAGCGACCCAGGAGGCCGTCGACTGGCCGGGGAGGGCGTAAATGAGGTCGACGTTGATGTTGTTGAAGCCAGCTTCCCGGATGTTCTCCAGGCTGCGCAGCGTCATGTCGGAGCCGTGACGGCGTGCCATGATCTTCAGCACCCGGTCGTCCAGGCTCTCCACCCCGAGGTTGATGCGCGTCACCCCGTTGTCCCTCAGCACGCGCAGCTTGTTGAGGTCCGCGTGGACCGTCTCGGGAGCGCACTCGAATGTGACCTCTAGCTCTCCGGTGTGGGGCAGACCGCGCAGGTACGCCATGATGCGGCGAATCTGCCGGGGTTCGAGAGTGGAGGGGGTGCCGCCGCCGAAGTGGACGGTGCCGATGCTGGCCGCGGGGTTGTAACGGCTGAGCTTCATGTCCATCTCGCCGATGAGCAGGTCGATGTACTCGTCCTTGAGGACGGGCGCATTGTTGTTGTCGACGACCTTCGCAAAGTAGCAGTACGAGCAGATGCCGCTGCAGTAGGGGATGTGCAGGTAGACGTTGAGGCGGTCGGTCACCGGCTCGATCGCGGACGGCTGGAACATGGCGTCCGGTGGGATGGAGCGGAGCGTCCGGACCGGCGGATAGCTGTAGATGAAGCAGTAGTCCCCGTGCTTGTCGAAGCCCTTCTCGGCCAGCCGCTGCCAGTCCACCGCGCCGTACAGGTTCTCGATTCGCGCGGCTGTGTCCGCGTCAAGGGCCATGCGGTCGTTGTCGTCCTTGATCCGCCGACGCAGCTCGGAAGCGGGAATCACCATGTCAGCCTCGTCAGTCGGTGCAGATGGAGAGCGAGTAGTTGCGTTGCCGTTTGAGCGCGGTCTTCCGCCAGTCGGCGGACGTCCGGTAGCCGCCGATCGCTGCCTTGTACGCATCCGTTGGAGCCGGGACCCAGAAGATCGGGTACTCCCTCTTCAGGTAGTCGGTGCTCTGGTCGACGCGGTCGTGCCGGGAGATCACGTCGACGAGGAAGAAGGGGTCTGTTCCGGCAAAGCCGATGCCCAGCTCCACGCAGGTCTGAGAGAGACGCTCGACCCGCTCCACGACGGCTTCCTCGTCGGGCTCGGATCCGTCCCGGTGCCGGTACTTCCACCAGCCGGACGCGAACTCCGTCAGCTCGATCCCGAACTGCGCGGGAGTACGGGCTATTGGTGTTTCGGGCGGAAGATAGAACGGATTGATGCGCACGGAATGAATGACGTTCGCGTTCTGCTCCAGGAAGCGCCGGGTCTCGTCGATGTCGGAGTCCTGCTCGCCGGGGAAGCCGACGAGGAGGTTGATGTGGTTCCACATGTCCTCAGCAGCGGCGTGAGCCAGGGTGCGGGACATCGTCGTCACGTCGTAGTCCTTGCGCATGAGGTCGAGTAGCCGCTGTGAGCCGCTCTCCACTCCGTACCGCGCGAGTCTGCCCCCGAGCGAACGGATGGCTCCGAAGTCCGCGCGCTCCAGGCGGTCGGCTCGGATGTAAGTGAACCAAGACGAGGCGTCGGCTCCGCGCTTCTGCAGCGTGTTAAGCAGGCGCAGCAGATAGGTCCGTGAGGGGTTGAGCTCGTTTGTCATGAAGTTGAGCTGTTCTACGCCCAGTCCGAGGAGCCGGTCGAAGGAGTCGGCGACGGTGACCGGTGGGGTCAGAACGGCCCGGCTGCCCGTTGCGACCCGGCAGAACGCGCAACGGAAGTTGCACTGTTTGTCCCAGACGTACAGATGGGCTCGGCGCACCGTACGGCTGTTCCGGTAGGTGGCGCTGCCGAAGGCTTCGTACGATTCCCAGTGGACCCAGTCGTAAACGGGCTGCGGAGGGAGACTCTTGGTCTGCACGCGGGGCCCAGACACCACCCGGGCATCAGGGCCGCCTGTCGTCGTATTGGGCAGGCACTCGGCATCCCGGCCGGCGGCGAAGGCGGCGATGGCCTCCCATCCGTCGCCGACGGTGACGCTCACCGGCCCGTACGGAGATAGCAGATGGATGGCCTCTGAAGCCGATCTCTCGGTCCAGAACTGGCCGCCGAAAATCACAGGCCTGCCCTGTTCTAGCGCGGTGCGCGCGAGCAGCAGGGCAGAGGCCACTTGGTCGAATCCCATGACGGAGATGCCCACGGGGGCACGGCCCGATGATCCGGCGACCGCCCAGAGGTGATCCGCATACTCCCGTAGCTCCGGGTTCAGGTCGCCGGTAACCGCCTCCAAGGGATGCAGTGAGCGGCGGTGTACCAGGGCCTCCTCGCCGTTGGTCCGTCTGGCGGCGAGCTCGATCTCCAGATCGCACACGTCCGCCGTGACGCCGTGCGCGCGGAGCTCCGCGGCCAGGATGGCCACCCCGACGGGCGGGTAGGGAATGACCCTCTTCCCGGATGGCGCGAAGAGCAGTTTCACACCGAACTCCCCTTGGACGGGACGGAAAGGTGGTCGACGCCGCCTCGGGCGAGGGGCGCAGCCACCGGGCGTGTCAGGACGAGGGGGCAAATCACGCACGTCAAGTGCCAGGGCGCGCACTTTCAGTTACATGCTTGCACTCCAAGGGGGGGAGCGGAAGATACGTCGACGGTAGCGTGGTGGCGTGGGGAGGCGCGCGGAGGGACCATGGTTGAGCCAGCGTGCGGCACGCGCGGTGAACCAGACGGCCATCGTGGCGGGAACGACGGGCGTGTTCGAGGGTGTCGTCGAGGGAAGCGGAAGCCACCTGAGCTTCAAGCCGCGGTACCCCGTCCCTCCGGTGCCGTCGCCAGGACATCGGCCCACCAGCCGCGGTGCGCGGCGGCGACTTCCAGCTCCGCGTGGTGGTCGCCAATGTGCACCGCTTGGGCCAACTCCCGTTTGAGGCCCGCCGGCCGCGCCGACCAGGCCTCTTGGCGTGCATGGGTAGACCGCAAATCGGTGCAGGTGAGGTAGGCGCGAGGCTGAGTTCGGTGGACGGCCTTCCAGGACAGGGCGAAGCCGACATCGCCCAGGGTTGCGTCGAGTGGTCCGTGGCCGGCCAGCTTCGTGGTCATAGGCGGCCGGGTTCGCGGCCCGCCAGGGGTGGGCTCAGCCACCCAGGGGTCTTGCGAACTCGCGCGCTTCGGCCCGGGGGGATCCGACCGCGGTAGCCGGACCCCACGATTACAGATCTTCAGCGCCCAGGGAGTGATTCTCGGCCTCGCGGCCACCCTCCCAAGTCGCTGGCGTACCCGCTGGAAATGTTCAATCGTCTGGCGATCGACTCCGGCTCCAAGAGTTCGAACGCGTAAGACGGGAACCGCTCATGGAAGTCGAACAACTTCGCGAGCTGCCAGCCCCAATCGCGCACCCGATTGTCCGCTGATTCATGGACGGATTGGAGCGTAGAAGCGGGAATACAGCCGGGAGCGAGCTGGTCGCAGAAACGCAAGAAATACGACAACGTCGGGCCTAGCGCGAGATCGTGGGCGACCTGCTCGACGACGCCCCAGTCGACGTTGCCGGCAGCCACCTCCGGAATCGTATAAGCGAACGGCCGCAACGAACGCCCGTCATGAATCGCCACTTCGTTGTAGTACCTGCTGAGATTGAGCCAGACGTGATCAGCCGGGGAGAGCGTCTCCCCCACCCCGAGCGAGCTTGGCACTGCGCGGTCAAAGAGCATCGAAGGATCGGCATCCAACGCAACGTTGTGGTGAACATCGATCTCGATAACAACGAGAGCTCGCCCCGAAACGAACCGGAGGGGGTCAGCGTTGTAGGTTTTCGCCACCTGTACGACGCCGGGGTCAGTCAGCTCGACAGTCTTCACGAAGGGGGCAAGCTCGTAATGACGAAGCTCGATATCCGCTACGTCTCGCAGGTCGCGGTCCTTCATGACGCCGTGAGCTGTATCGAAGAATGAGTGGCGAAACCCAAGGGAGTACAAGATCGACTTGACCGTTTCGATCTTTTCGCGCGGCACGAGCACGTCAGCATCCCCGACCAAGCCGATTGAGTGGCCGGGGAAATGCCGTGAGAGCAGCTCCCCTCCTTTGAAGGTGAGTGTACGGACTCCGGCGCTCACCAAGGCCTGTAGTGCTTGATGCAGAGCCTCGAGCTGGCACTGCCAGACCGCATCGTATGCTGCCTGCCGAGCATCGATGTCCTCCGACGCCAGTATTGCGATGGAGTCGATGTTCCTCGACCTTAGGAACGACCGAACACTGTCATTGGCCAGAGACTCGGTCGGATCGGGCCCCGGAGCCTGTGTGCGATCGACGCACCACCGCAGCAGCCGGAAGGCAACCTCCGCGTTCGACATTCGCCTATTGCTTGGCAGGAGTATCCCCCTTCAGCGAAATTTCAGCGGAGACGTCACCGGCCCGGTCGCCCAGCTCCGACAAGAGGTCAACAACCACCGACTTTGAGCCCCTGACCGACAGAGCTACCGAATCCGCCACCTCCGCAAAATTGTCCTGCAGTTTCGCCACAAGTGCAGGGACGGCGGCAGGGCCTTTGAGTGAGATTCTCACGGAGACCGGTGCATCCGATCCAACTTTCGATTTCTCGCCCATCGCAGGTTACTCCCTCAGACTCGAACTCATGTTGTACCGATCTCGTCACGCGGACCAGCGACAAGGTACTGCGGCCACCAGCGTCGGCATCGTGCGACACGCCGACCAACTCAGGACATTCACCGGTAGTGAAATGCCCCGGTGTCTGCCCAACCCGCGGTGACGACTTCTACGGTGTTGACGTCCCAGCAACACTAATTCGCGAGCGCGCCAGGTTGAACGGCATGATATCTGCTTGGATTTTCACCGAGACCGAACCTATTCCGATCGTCGGCTCGAGAATCATGCGTCGAAGCTGCAGTCCAGGTAGGTCCGCGTCTGGGGCGAACGTGAATTGTCGGACAATTGTCACTAGTCGACGACCAGTAGAACATAGTATGGGGATAGAAAGAGACTCGATCATTTTCCCAGCGCCCTGAGGGATCATTACCGCATCGAACGGCTCGACGGAAGAGACACCTTCCATCTCAACAAAGCCGTCCGCGCGAGAAGACCAATTGAATGATCCCCTTCCACCTCCCTTGACCTCTCCGAAACTTCTGGCGGCCACCCCTTCCCCAGCAACATCTTGCCGGAATTGAAATGATCCGTTTGCCAGGGTCAACAAGTTGAAAGATTCATCTAACTCTCGACCGAAAATGGCGGTGGGAATGATGAGGATGGAGAGGAGGGCGCCAAAAGTGTCAGCACCTGGAGGAGTGGGGTGAAATGCTACTCCAAACTCGATCAATCCACGTGAGGGATCGGCCGAGCCGGACCCTTCCGCCGTGAATTCAATTCCGTTGATGCTTCCGCGCGAGTCGATCTCGATACCGCAAGGAGGGCTCATGCATCGCTCTTTTCCTCATCGCGATTAGGTACAGTGACACATCAACCGGCGACTAGTCGCCCTGCTTTCGATTCTGCTGCTGCCGCCACCCACCACGCATCCGGAGAAGCCCGATCAGGTGAATGCCCACTGCCGCTACGCGGAGGACTGGGTCGCCACGAAGCCGAAGTCCGTCCGTGGCTACCACCCAGCACCAGGCGATGACCACCTTGGCCGTCGGATGTCCCTGAGTCGCTCCCGCCGCACCAGCGTGCCCTGGTCGCTCTGGTGTACCTGCGCAAGCACGAGCCCCTCGCGCAGATCGCCGCCGGGTTCGGCATCTCGGTCGGCACCGCGCACGCCTACACCAGCGCGGTCGTCGAGCTGCTGGCCGCCCGTGCCCCAGGTCTGTTGCGTGCCCTGCGCGAGGCGGGCCCCGAGTTCGTCCTGCTGGACGGAACCCTGGCCGACTGCGACCGCCTCGGTGACGGCCGGGCCGACTACTCGGCCAAGCACCGCCGTCACGGGGTGAACGTGCAGGTGGTCACCGATCCCCAGGGCGAGGTGCTGTGGCTGTCTCCGGCCCTGCCCGGGCACTGCCACGACCTGACCGCGGCCCGCGCCCACCGGATCGGTCGGATCAGTAACCGCTACGGCGAGCTACTGCGGCAATGGGGCTATCCCAAGCTCAGCCAGCCACTGATCGACACGAACCTGGTCCCCTACGTCCGCGGTGACAACTACCGCGAGGCGTCCTCGGGTGCGAGGACGCTTCTGACCCTGGCCTGGCAGCTCGCTGTCTTCGAGGTCGCCGTGGAACAAACGCCGCACACCCTGGCTTCCTCATGATCGACAGCCCGCAGAAGAACCTCGGCCACGGCGGAGGAGGAACCGTGGAGCAGGTGATCGCCGACGCCGTCGCGACTGACGACTTCTACCACCATCTGTCCAGCTGGCTCGCCGACCACGGAACAGGTGCGCAGCTCATCGTCGCCGACAACAGCCCGCCCCTCCTGGCCGCCGGCGAAGTTGTGGTGCGCTTCACCCGCGACGACAGCCGACCCCCGTACGGGCTCATCGATGACGAGACTGCGGCGGAGGCTGAACAGGTCAATCCGTAGGATCTGTCGCCCCCCGTGGCGAGAAACGCCACCGTGGCCTTGGAGCACGGCCGCGGAAGCGTCCAGATCAACGACCTCGGCGCCAAGCCGTCACATGATCGACCCGACAGGTCATAGCGCGGGGGACGGGCAGCGATGCGGCGTCGGCAATCTCGCCCCGAAAACTGCGCGCTCGTCGGGTGGGTCGGGCCGCCGCACTACAGACAGCAGAAGGCTGAGACGGACCCGGGCCCTGGACATACCAACTCGGCAGAACAAGTTCTGGAGAAGGGCGACGCTCAGACCTGAGCCGGCGCCTGATCGTCCCTCGACCGCAGCATGAGGCGTCCCTCGTCGACGAGTGCATTCACGGCTACGAAGAAGTCACTCCGAGCCCTATTTCTCACGTCGTCGATGTGGGCATCAGAACTGCCCTGATTGACCAGAAAGAGTCTCGCATCCGCTTCAGTAAGGCCGGGCAGGGCATCGCAAAGCGCAGCCACTCGACGCTGGGGTCCCCATGCGGCCGAGGCCAATATCCTGGCTACCTGGTCGGCCGTGGCCACATCAGCCGCGGTAACACTCTCTACTCGGATCCTGGCGAGTCGAAGCGGGGCGTAGCGCTGCGCTTTGCCCTCGACGTCGTGCGTCGCGAGCACCAGCTGCGACGCAGCCTCCACTGCGTTGTCGGTGAGGGTGAGGCGGACCTCCGCCCACTTCAAGGACACCTCTTCGGCTTCACGGGCTTATCTGCTCTGACAAAGCCTTTAGCCTCGCCGTTTCACTTGGTGTGGGGCCGGTTTCCGTGTGGTAACGCGAAAGTGCCTTCTGAGCTGGGACGATGAACCTTGTCGAGGGGTTCTGTCGGTCCAGACGGAAGGCACTTTCTGCGTGCAGGGTATCGGTTCGCGTCCCAAGCTCCATGTCTCCGCTGACGGTGCGGGGGTGGTGGGTCACGCCGGGGCACGGCTGCTGGCGGATCTTGCCGATGTCACCGGGCTGACCACCGCGTACTCCGCTACGCTCAGGCCGCTTCGGCCGCGCGGGACCGGACATGATCCGGGCCGGATCGCCACCGACCTGGCGGTGATGCTCGCCGACGGAGGCGAGACGATCACGGAACTGGCCGTTCTGCGGGACCAGAGCGAAGTGTCCGGCCCGGTCGCCTCCACGCCGACGGCCTGGCGACTGCTGGCCGCCATCGACGAACGGGCACTGGAACGGCTGCGATCAGCTCGCACCCAAGCCCGGGAGGTGGCCTGGCTACAGGCAGCTGAGCGGGGCGAAGGCATACCCGCAGCCCAGGCTGGGGGACGTGCACTGCCCGGGCTAGGCGGTGTCTGATGGCTCTTGCCCGGATGGTGGATCTACTCCCGTTGCGGGCAAGAGTCGGCCATGGTGCGTCGGCATGAACTGACGAATGCTCAGGGATCGCATAGCCCCGCTGCTCCCGGAGACCGGCGCCCCAGGCGGTCGGTGGGCCGATCACCGGACCGTGGTCAACGGGGTGCTCTACCGGACCCGGACCGGGATTCCATGGCGTGACCTGCCCGAACGCTACGGATCCTGGCAGACCGTCTACGAACGCCACCGCCGCTG
>NZ_JARAYQ010000145.1:0-21625 GCF_033794505.1 Streptomyces sp. MB09-01
CCCACAGGACGGGAACCCATGCCGCAGCCGCACCCCACCCCCGGCGCCGACGGCTACCGGGTACGGTCCGCGCCCTACGCGCTGGCCCGCGCCACCGTGCTCGCCCACCCGGCCCAGCAGCCGGCCCCGGCCGCCTTCCGGGACCTGCTGGCAGGCCTCCACAGGCTCGACGCCGAACTGGCCCTGACCGCCGCACCGCTCTGCGACGACCTGTACGCCGCCCGCGACGGCCACCCCGCCGACTTCCACCGCGACGTCGTCCTGCCCCTGCGGCGGGCCCTGCACAACGGCCGCGAACCCCGTCCCGCCGTGCTCGCCCGCCTCGGCGACCTGCCGGCCCGCCTTCCCCGGCTCGCCGCCTGGCTCACCCTGCGCGCCGACCGCGACGCCCTCCTCGTCGCCCTCGACGCCGCCACGGGCCCCGCCCTCGACGCCGAGCGCGCCGTGCTCGCCGCCCTCTGCCGCGAACCCGCCCTCGCCAAGGCCACCGCCCTGACCAGCGCCGACCTGCTGCGCGCAGTGAACCGTGCCGCCACCGGCGCGGCCGACCGCCGGGCCCGCAAGGAGGAGCCCACGGTGTTGCGCTACGCCCTGCGGGCCAGCACCAAGACGAGCCCCCTGTCGTGGTTCACGGCGGTGGGATGGGGCCCGCTGGCCGGCGCCCCCGCCGACGGCCCGGCCCGCCCGGTCACCTCCTGGGGCGCTAAACCCCTGCTCGACGGCCCCCTGCGGTCCGTCGTACGGGCCAACCGCACCCTGACGACCGCGCTCACCCTCGCGCTCCTCGACGCGCCGCACCGCCGCACCGCGCTGCCCCACCGCATCACCAGCACCGCACGGACCGCAGGCGGACGGGCCGCGTACTTCCGCGACCGGCCCTCCTTCGCCGGCGGCCGCTACCTCGTGCCCGCCGAGGACGAGGCGGAGGTCGCCTCCGGCGGACCGCTGCGCCTGCTCACCGGCCTCGCCGAGAACCCCGTACCGCTCGCGGAGCTGACACGGCACCTGGCCGCCGCGCTCTGCCCGACCGGCGGTGATGGCGGCGATGGTGGCCGTGCCGCGGCGGCCGCCTTCCTCGACCAGCTCGCCCACGCCGGCCTGCTGGTCCCGCAGGACCCGGTCCCCCCGCAGGACCCCGACCCCCTGCAACGCCTCGCCGCCTGGGTGCGGTCCTTCGCACCAGGCCACCCCGAGGACGCGGGACGCGCAGACCGGATCGCCGAACTCGGCGCGCTGACCGCCCGGTTCGCCGCCGCCCCGGCCGCCGAGCGCCCCGACCGGCTCACCGTCCTCACCCAGCGCTGGACCGCCGAGCTGGCCGCCGCCGGCCGGCCCGTCCCCACCGCCTCCGCCCCGCTGACCGTCCTGTCCGAGGACGTGGTCGCCCCGCGCCCGCTGGCGCTCGACGGCTTCCTCGGCGCCGCCGACCACGAGGCGCTCGGCGAGGTCACCGCCCTCGCCGAACTCTTCGACCTCGGCCATCTCGTCCGCCGCGCCGTCCGGGACCGCTTCGTCGAGCGCTACGGCGCCGGCGGACGCTGTGCGAACCCCTGGGAGTTCGGCGCCGACGTCACCGCCGCCTGGGAGTCCGCCGGACGGACCGCCCTCCTCGACCCCGCCGACCGGGACGCCTTCCCCAGCGCGACCGAACCTCTCGCCCGGTTGCGTGCGGAGGTCGCCGACGCCCTGCGGGACCAGAACGGTCCCGCAGGCCGCGACATTCCGGATCCCTCCGACGACGCCGATCCCTCCGACGACGCCG
Organism: Streptomyces sp. MB09-01; assembly: GCF_033794505.1. Lineage (NCBI taxonomy): Bacteria > Bacillati > Actinomycetota > Actinomycetes > Kitasatosporales > Streptomycetaceae > Streptomyces > Streptomyces sp. MB09-01. Next base: position 1,763 of record NZ_JARAYQ010000145.1, read on the forward strand.
AGCCCTCCGACGCCTCCGACGCATCCGGTGCCTTCCACGACGCGGTGCTCCCCGCGGACGTCCTCAAGACCCTCGGGGAGCGGCTCCCCACCCCGATCGTCGAACGCCCCCTCAGCTACGCCTACTTCCTCCAGCGAGACCCCGCCACCGGGCTGCTGGCCGTCAACCACGTCTACGGCGGATGGGGCCGGTTCGCCAGCCGTTTCCTGGACTCCTTGGACCCCCGCGCCACCGCCGAGGTGTCCCGGCAGATCCGCCGCGGCCTCGGTCCCGGCGCGCGCCCCGCCCAGATCCGGCCCGTCGGCGGGTTCAACGCTAACCTCCACCCCCTCCTCGTCCCGGACGAGATCGGCCCCGACCGGCACCGCACCCCGATCGCCGAGGCCGACCTGGAACTCGTCCACGACGAAGCCACCGACCAGATCCGGATGTGCCTGCGGACCACCGGCGAGCCGCTCGACGTGCTGTACCCCGGCTTCCTCGCCCCCGTGCTGCTGCCGACGCGCATCGCGCCCCACCTCGCCGACCACCCCGGCGGGGTCGTCGACTTCCGGCCCCTCGCGCCCCGCCGGGCCCTGGCCGCACCCGGCGGCAGGGTCACCGTCAGCTCCCGGCTCCGCCACCGGCACGTGGTGCTCCAGCGCCGCCGCTGGCTGCTGCCGTCCGGCGTGGTGGCCCGGCTGCGCGCCGACCTCGCCGCCGACACCGGCCCCGGACGGGTCCCCGCGGCCGCCGCGGCCCACTGGCGGGCCCTGCTCGGCCTGCCCGAGCAGGTCTTCCTGCACCCGGTGGCCGGCGCCCCCACCGGCCGCGCCACCGAGGACTTCCTGAGCCGGCTGGCCCGCCCCAAGCCGCACCTCGCGGACCTCGGCAACGCCCTGCACCTGCGCTGCCTGGCGAAATGGCTGTCCCGGCACACCGACGGCGTCGTCCTCGAAGAGGCGCTGCCCGCACCCGGCGGCCTGGGCCCGCCCGTCCGGGCCGTCGAACTCGTCCTGGAGGTCTACCGGGACGGACGCCCGCGATGACCCGCCCGCTGGGTCGGCCGAGCCCGTCGAGGCCCCCGATCCCGCCGATCCCCCCGAGACCGCAGCACCAGGAGAGGAGCCTGCCGGACATGCCGTACCCCGACCCCGATGCCCCCGCAGAAGGCGACCCGCGCGACAGCAGCGCGCTGGACGTCGTCGCGTATTACCACCACCCGGTCAAGGCCCTGCTGCTGCGCGAGGTGATGCTGCCGCTCGCCACTGCCGCCGCGGCGGACGGGGCCGCCGCCCACGTGGAGCGGCACTGGCTGCACGGTCCGCACCTGCGGCTGCGCCTGCAGGGCGTCGACCCCGCCCAAGTGGCGGACACGGCCGCCGCCGCGGCCGGGCGCGTCCGCGCCTGGCTGCGCGCGCACCCCTCGCACAGCGACCTCACCGAGGCCCAGCTCCTGGAACGGGCCGCCGAGGCCGGGCGGGCCGAACTCGTCGCCCCGCCCTACGGGCCCGTCCTCCCCGACAACACGGTCCGGATCGAGCCCGTCGACCGGTCCTCCGTACGCGTTCTCCTCGGAGCGGACGGGACCGCCCTGCGGGAGGACCTGCTGCGGTCCGGCCTGGACGCACTGCGGGCCGGCGCCGGCTTCCTCGGCCGGCAGGGCTACACCGACCGGGCCCGGCTCCGCCTTGCGGTGACCGCCCTCGCGGCCCATGCCTGCGCCCACCCCGGCGGCCTGACGGGCGGGCACTGGTCGTACGTCTCCCACCTGGAGGACTTCCTGCTCCACGAGGACCCGGACGGAAGGCTGCGCGCCACCTTCGAGCGGCACGGGGAGCGCGCCGGGGACACCGTGACCGCCCTCGTCGGACGGATCGCCGACGGCCGCGCGGACGACTGGGAACGAGCCTGGGCCGGCTTCTCGCAGGGTGCATGGCGGCTCGCACAGGAGCGTTACGACGCCGGCGCCGACCTGCACGGAGATCCGCTCGCCTACCGGGTCCGGGCGGCCGCCACCGGTGACGCCGCCGCGCACGAGCGCTGGAACCAGGACATCCGCACCCGTTACAGCGAGTTCCACCGACTGCTGCGTCGCGCCGACCCGGAGGGCGCGATGTGGAGCCGCCCCGACTACCTCGTCCACCGGGCCTGCACGAACGCCCTGTACCGGCTGCTGACCGTCTGCGACGTCCGCCCGCTGGAGCGCTACCTCGCCGCGCACCTGGTCGTCCGCGCCGTGCCCGCCCTGACCGGCTGCGACTGGCGCACCGAGATCGGCGCCGTCATCGACGCGGTGGAGGCACGGACATGACCCGCGGGAGCAACGGCCGCAACAACGGCGGGAGCACCGGCAGCGGTCCCGTGAGCGGCGGCGACCGGCTGCGGCCCGGCACCGCCGCCACCCCGCTGCGCGCCGGCCTGCACGTGCGGGGGCGGCACGGCAGCGTCACGCTGGAGGGCAGCACCGCCGTTCCGGTGGTCTGGGGCCTGCTGGAGGAACCCCTGCGCTCCGGCCGCCTCGCAGAGTTCCGGGAGGGCCTGGAGCCGGGCTCGGCCGTGCGCGGCGCCGTCGACACCCTCGTCGGCCAACTCGCCGACCACGACCTCCTCCTACTGGGACCGCCCGCCGCCGGACACCCGGAGCCCACCGGTGTCGTGGGCCCCTCCTGCGCAGTGCACCCCACCGGCGCCGTGGACCTCGCCGTCGCACGGTGGATCGACGCCACGGCCGGGCACCCCGCCGACGCGGCCGCCGCCCTCGCTACCGCACGGGCCGAGGTCCTGGCCCGCGATCCAGCGTCCCCGCTCGCCGCCGCCGCCGTACGGGCGCTGGAGGCCGGTGGTCTGCCCGTCACCCGTACCCCCGACCCGGGGCTGCCCGGGGACCGGGTCCTGCTGACCGTACGCAGTGCCGGCCAGGACCGGGCGGTCGCGGCCGGGCGGGGCGGCGCCACCGGATACGCGACCGCCCCCGGCAGCGCCGCCCAGGCGCGCGCGGACGCGGAGGCCCTGGAGGCCCGGCTCGCCGACGGCGCCGGGGGCGGTGCCGCGCAGCAAACCCATGAGGTCCAAGGCGCGTTCGCCGCGCTGCTGGCCGGCGCCGCCGCGCACCGGCTGCTGTGCGCGGCCGCCGGACTGCCCGATCCGGCCGTCGAGGGGGACGATCCGCGGCTGCTCCCCGGAATCCCCGCCGTCCTCCTCGCCGACGCCCGCCCCGCCCGCGCGGACCACCACAGCTGGCTCGGCCCCGAGCGGATCGACGCGGACCGCCGCGTCCGCCTCGCGCCCCCGGCCGGGCTCGATGAGGCGCTGCGGCGGATCGCCGCCCTCGGGGAGCGCCGCTGCGGACCCCTGCCCGGACCGCTGCCGGGGGAACTGCCCCAACTCCCGGTGCCGCTCGCCACCTGCACGCTGCCCGGCACCGCCCCCGGGGATGGCGGGACGCTCCGCACGCTGACCGGCGGCGGGCCCCGCCTCGACCTGGCCCGACTGGAACTGTTCTGCCGGGCCGCCGAACTGATGCTCGGGGAGGACGAGTTCATCGTCGGGGCCGACCCGGGGCACGGCCGCGGCCGCGCCCTGCGCCACGCTGTCACACGTCGCCTCGCCGCCGCCGTCCCGGACGGCCGCACCGCGGTGGACCCGGCCCGGTGGTCCGGCCACCCGCAGTTCCGCCACTGGTGGACGACCCTGACCGACCGACTCGGCATCGCCGCGCGAGTTGAGGTGCACCGGGCGGCCCCCCGTACGGAGGCATACCGGGCCGTGGTCCGCCGCACCGTGGCGGAGCCGGGGCGCGAGCCGGGCCCGGTGCTCGGCGAGGCCGTCGAGGCGACCCCCGGCGACGCCGCGTCCTTCGCCGCGCTGGCCGCCGCCACCGCCGTCTGCACCGCCGCGGACGGGGCGCCCGCCGGCCGGCCCCGGCCCTCCGGCGGCGCGGTCGCCCCGCTGGCGGCGGCCGGTGTGCGCACCGCGGCCTGGGAGGACCTCGGCTGGACAGGGGGCTGGCTCGCCGACCTGGCCGGGCGCGAGGAAGCCTTCCAGAACACCCTCCACCAGTTGTCCGGAGCCGGCCCCGTGGCCACGCCGGGCACGCCGGTCACGCCGGAGTCGGCACTGAACTCCGCACTGGACTCCGCAACGGACTTCGCAGCGGACCGCGAACCCGCCGGCCTGCTGCGCTCCTTCGGCTTCACCGTGCTCCGCACCGCCGAGGAGGCCCGATGACCAGCCCTCCCGTCGTCCCCGCACCCACGGCCGCTGCCGTACCGGGTCCCGTCCCCGTGCTGGACGCCGCCGCCGCGCTGGCGGCCACCAGCGGCCGGGCCGCGGTCCTGCTGACCCGGTGGACGCTCGGCCTCGCCGAGGAACTGAGCCGCCACGCCCTGCGCCGGCCCGTGGCCCTGGTCCCGGTGCGCTTCGACGGGGCGCTGGCGGTGGTGGGGCCGGTGCTCCGGCCGGGCGGCGCGGCCTGCCTGGTCTGCACCGAGTACCAGCGACTGGCGACCGCGGGCGGCCGGGTCCCGTGGCAGAGCCCGAAGCTGACCCTGGCCGGAGTGCCCTCACCGGCCCTGGCCCCGGCCGTCGAGGCCCTCGTACAGGAGCTCCTCGACCACCCGGACCCGGCCCCGGACCTGGACCCGGCCCCGGACCCGGACCCGGACCTGGATTCGGACTCGGCGGTCGTCCACGTCGTCCACCAGGGCCGCGGCACCTGGTCCACCCACCGCGTCCGCCCCGTCGGCGGCTGCGACGTGTGCCGCCCGCTGCCGTCCGACGCGGAGGCCCCGCTCCGCCCCTTGCCGTCGCAACCGCGCCCGATGCCCGACGCGGCCGTCCTGCGCGGCCCCAACCCCCGTACGACCGGCGCCGCCCTGCGGGCCGCCCTGTACGACGAGCGGTTCGGGCCCGTGCGGCTGCTGCGCCGCTCCGAGGACTCGGCGTTCAGCCTCACCAGCGCGGTCGTCACCGACGGCCGGTCCGTCGACGACGGCGGCCACGGCCGGGCCCGCACCTTCGCCGACAGCGAGCGCATTGCCCTCTTCGAGGCCGTCGAACGGTACGCGGGCATGCGTCCGACCGGCCGCCGCACCGACCTGCTGGCCTCCTTCGCCGAGCTGGGCCCCGATCAGGCAGTGGACCCCGAACGGCTCGGCCTGCCCGACCCCGCCCACCACGGCCACTCCGGCTCGCCCACCGTCCCCTACACCCCGGACCTGCCGCTCCACTGGGTGCGCGGCTGGTCCCTCACCCACCGCAGGCCGACCGCGGTCCCCGAGCACGTCGCGTACTGGGACGTGCCCGGCCCGGACCGGCCGCGCGTCGTGTACGAGTCCTCCAACGGCTGCGGGCTCGGCAACAGCCCCGAAGAGGCCGCCCTGTACGGGCTGTTCGAGGTCGCGGAGCGCGACGCCTTCCTCATGGCCTGGTACGCCGCCACCCCGCTGCGCCGCATCCACCTGCCGGCCGACGACACCGACACCCTGCTGCTCGCGGACCGGGCGGCGGCGGCGGGTTACCGGCTCCTCCTCCTGGACGCGACCAACGACTTCGGCATCCCGGCCGTCCTGGCGGTCTGCCGCTACGAGGGCGGCCACCCGGAGGCGCCCCGGATGTTCCTCGCGGCCGGCGCCCACCACGATCCGCGCGCCGCCGTCCGCTCCGCCGTCGCCGAGGTCGTCACCAACGTACTGGAGGCGCCGCACCGCTCCTTCGCCGAGGGAGGACCGCGCGATCCCGAGCGGCTGCGGCCCATGCTGGAGCGCCCGGAACTCGTGCTCACCCTGGACGACCACGTAGGGCTGAGCACTCTGCCCGAGGCCGCCCCCCGCCTGGAGTTCCTCTTCGCCGACACCCCGGCCGTGCCGGTAGCCGAGGCCTGGCCCGGTGCCCCCGCGCCGGTGCCCGACCTCTCCGACCTCCTGACGCGGACCGTCGACCGGCTGGCCCGGTCCGGACTGGAGGTGATCACCGTCGACCAGACCGAGCCGGGGCTGCGCGAGCGGTTCGGCCTGCACTGCGTGAAGGCCGTCGTCCCCGGCGCGCTGCCGATGACCTTCGGGCACGTCAACCGGCGCACCCTCGGCCTGCCCCGGCTGCTGGAGGTGCCGCACCGCCTGGGCCGGACCGGCCGGCCCGGGCGTCACGAGGAACTGCCCCTGCACCCGCACCCCTTCCCCTGACCCCACATGCGACGATGAGGACCGGACGACGTGAAGACGACCGAGACCGCCACCGATACCGAGACCGGCACCGACACCGACATCGACACCGACATGGACAACGGCCCGGGCACCGCCGCCGGCACCTGGCAGAGCCACCACCTCTTCCTGCACTCCACCACCGAGGACACCGACCGCTTCCTGGTCCGTGACGCAGCCCCGCTCCTCGACGGCCTCGTGGCCGCCGGCGAAGCCGCCGACTGGTTCTTCATCCGCTACGGGGAGGACGGCCCCCACGTACGGATCCGTGTCCGAACCACCGGGCCCGCGGCGCCCGCGGACCTCCCCGAGCCGCGTCCGAAGCTCAGCGAACTACCGGACCTGCTGGCGCGGGAGGCGCGGCGGACACCCGCCGTGCCCGGCCCCTGGCCCTCCCGGCACGGCGAGATCCGCGCCGTGCCCTACGTACCCGAAACGCGCCGCTACGGCGGCCCGCAGGCGCTGCCCGTCGCCGAGGCGGTCTTCGGTGCCTCCACGCGCACCGCCCTCGACGTACTGCGGGCCCTGCCCGCCGGGAGCACCGCCGCGTCCCGGCTCACCGCAGCCGCGGACCTGGCGCACACCACGGCGTACGCGCTCGGGACGGACCGACTCGCCGCCGCACGCTGGCTGCGCGCGCACGCGGCGGGCTGGCGCTGGGTCACCGAGGTGCCGCTGCTGCCCGGCGCCGCCGTCCACACCCGGGTCAACACCGTCCACGCGGCGCAGCGCACGGCCCTCAGCGGGCGCGCCGCGGACCTGCGCGACCGCCTCCGGGCGGGCACGGCGGCGCCCTGGCTGGCGCGCTGGGCCGAACGGGTCCGTGAGGCCGACGCGCTGCTCGACGGCCTGGGGGAGCGGACCCGGGCCGGGATCTGGGGCTCGCAGCTCCACATGCTGTTCAACCGGCTGGGCGTGAGCCCCGACGAGGAACGAGCCGTGTGCCGGCTGGCCGCGCGCACCCTGCTGGAGACGGACGGACCGGCCGGGTTCTTCCCGCCGGGCCACACCGCTCCCGACCTGCAGTACCTGGAGCGCAGCAAGTTCCAGATCGGCCGCGGCGAGGACTCGGCACTGCGCCCGTCGGCCACGGTCGAGGACACCGAGCCGGCCGCGGCCGCCGAACTCCCGCTCCCCGCCGACCCGTTGCCCGAGGTGTCCCTGGGCACCGTCCTCGCCGCCCGCTCCTCGCTCCGCGGCGCCCTCACCGGCCCGCTCGACGCGGGCACGCTCGGCACCCTGCTGTGGCACTCCCTCGCCGAGGGCGGCCGCAGCCAGCAGCGCCTCGCCGACGGCACGACCCGTACCCTGGCCCACCGCCCCTACCCCAGCGCGGGCGCCCTCCACACGGCACGCGTCCGCCTCCTCGTCCTCGACGTGGCGGGGCTCCCGGCCGGCACCTACGACTGCGTCCCCGAGCGCCGGACCCTGCGCCGCATCGGCCCGGTGGCGCCCCTGGAGGACATCACCGCCCTGTCGACCTACCTCTCGCGCCCGTCGGCCGACCCGGACTGGATCGGCGTCGCGGAGGCACCGGTCCTCCTCGCCCTCTACGCCGACCTCGGCCTGCTGCGCCGCCGCTACGGACTGCGCGCGCTGCGCCTGGCCCTGCTGGAGACCGGCCACCTGGCCCAGACCCTGCTGCTCACGGCGACGGCCCTGGGCCTGGGCGGGACCACGCTGGGCGGCTTCCACGACGACCTCGCCCACGAACTGCTCGGACTCCAGGACCCGGACCAGCCCCTCCAGTACCTCCTGCCCCTCGGCCGCCGCCCGCACCAAGGCCCCAGCTGACCACGCCCAGGGGCGGCACGACACGGGTGGGCGACGGTGAAAGATGCCGGGGCGGTCCGGGCGGGGCGCTCCGTCATGTGGCGGCATCACCGCAACTGCTGCCCCCCGCCTGCGCGGTGTCCATCTATCGGGAAAGCCGTCCATCCCCCCACGGTCGCGGTTACGGTCTGTGCCCATGAGGTTCCTGCACACTTCGGACTGGCACCTGGGCCGCCGGTTCCACGGAGAAGACCTGATCGACGCCCAGCGCAAAGTCCTCGACCACATCTGCGACACCGCCCGCACCGAGCAGGTGGACGCCCTTCTGGTCGCGGGCGACGTCTACGACCGGGCCATTCCCAGCCTGGACGCGGTGCGCCTGTTCAGCCACGCCCTGCACCAGCTGGCGGACCTGGACATACCCACCATCATGATCAGCGGGAACCACGACTCCGCCCACCGCCTGGGCGTAGGCGCCGGCCTGCTGGCCCGGGCCCGGGTCCATCTGCGGACCGACCCGGCCGACATCGGCACCCCCGTCCTGCTCGAGGACGCCGACGGCCCTGTCGCCGTCTACGCGGTTCCCTACCTCGAGCCCACCCTCGTACGCACCCACCTGGATGCCGGGGCAGCCTCCCACGAGGCCGTCCTCACCGCCGCCCTGGACCGCATCCGCGCCGACCTCGCCACCCGCCCCGAAGGCACCCGCTCCGTCGTGCTCGCCCACGCCTTCATCACCGCCGCCGACGCCCCCGCCAGTGAAACCGACAGCGAACGGAACATCAGCGTCGGCGGCGTCGCCCACGCCGGGGCCTCCGTCTTCGCCGGCATCGACTACGCCGCCCTCGGGCACCTCCACCGCCCCCAGCGGGTCACCGACACGGCCCACTACAGCGGCTCTCCGCTGGCCTATTCCTTCTCCGAATCCGGGCACAGCAAGTCGCTGACACTGGTCGACCTGCCCGCAGGAGCCGCGCCCACCGTCACCCGCACGGCACTGCCCCCGGACCTGCGGCTTCCCCTGGCACGCCTGACGGGCCGATTGCAGGACCTGCTGACCGACCCGGCCCACGAGGCCCTGACCGAGTCCTGGCTGCACGTCACGCTCACCGACACCGCCCGCCCCTACGAACCGATGGCGCGCCTCAAACAGCGCTTCCCCCACACCCTGCAGCTCGAACACATCCCCGCCGCCATCCCGGCGCAGGCCACCACCACCCCCACGTACAGCGAGCGACTGCGCGGCCGCGGTGACCTCGACATCACCCACGACTTCGTCACCACCGTGCGGGGCTCCGAGCCCACCGACGAAGAACGCGCCCTCCTGCAGGAAGCGATCGACAACTCCCGCATCAGCGCCCAGCAGAAGGAAGCCGTCTGACATGCGCCTGCACACCCTGCACCTGCAGGCGTTCGGCCCCTTCGCCGGCACCCACACCGTCGATTTCGACGCCCTGACCCGTGACGGACTGTTCCTCCTCCACGGCGACACCGGCGCCGGGAAGACCACCGTCTTCGCAGCGATCTGCGTCGCCCTCTACGGAGAGCCCCCCACCGACCGCAAGCTGAAGCTGCGCAGTGACCACGCGCCCGCAACCCTGCTGACCGAGGTGACACTCGAAGTCACCCTCGGCGGAAAGCGCCTGCGGATCCGACGCGTTCCCGCCCAGCAGAAGCCGAAGCTCCGAGGGGAGGGGACCACCCAGCAGGCGGCCGAGACCCACCTCAGCCAGTGGACCACCGGCCCCCTCGGACAAGGCCGCTGGGAAGCGCTGAGCAGGTCCCACAGGGAAGCCGCGGACGAGATCAAGGAATTGCTGGGCATGAGCCGGCAGCAGTTCTGCCAGGTCGTCCTCCTGCCGCAGAACGAGTTCACCAAGTTCCTGCGCGCAGGTGCCTCCGACCGCAAGGACCTCCTCGGCAAGCTCTTCCACACCCATCGATTCGGCTCTGTCGAGACCTGGCTGGCAGCGCGAAGGAACACCCTCGCCACACAGCGCGATGAGGCCCGCACGGCCGTCATACGCCTGACCGAACGCATCCAGCAGCAAGCCGGAGACGACCTCGAACCCGAACAGGGCGCCCCGCTCGCCTCCGACCCCGCCACCCTCACCGGTCCCGCCGTCGCCTGGGCCACCGACCTGCACACCAAGGCAGCCGCCCACGAGCGCGACGCGGCAGCCGCCGCCGTTCTCGCGGAAACGGAACTGGCCGCCTTCCGGGACCGCGAACGCGCCGTACGCGAACTCGCCTCCCACCAGGAAGCACACCGCCAAGCACGCCACCAGCTCGAGACGCTGGACGAGCGGACGGATCGGCAGGCCGACCTCGGCCGGCAACGACAAGACGCCTTGCAAGGGCAGAAGGTCGCCCCGCTCCTGAGGGCCGCGAAGGCGGCCGCAGAGCAGAGCGTCCGTGCGCAGGAGGAAGAACGCCGCGCCCGTACCCTGCTGGACCCCGAGCACGCGACGCTCGACGCTGCCGGGCTCACCCAGGCCGGACAGCACCTGCGCGCCGACATCGGCGCACTGCGCGCGCTCCTCCCCGATGAGGCGGCGCTCCAGCAGCACAAGACGGACCTGCAGAAAGTGGACGACGAACGCCAGGAGTTCGCCCAGGATCTGCGCGACGCCGACGCCTGGCTCCACGACGCGCCCCAGCGCCGTACGGAACTCCGCGCCCGCCTCGAAGCAGCCCGCGCCGCCGAGGAATCCGGCCGTGAACACGCCACCGCGCTGACACGGCTCGACGCCCGCATGGACGCGGCGAAACGCCGTGATGCCCACGTCGAGCAGATCGGCAAGGCCGAGCAGGCACTCTCTGCGGCTCAGACCGCGACGAGCAGGGCCGCCCAGGAACACATCGACATCCGGCGCAGGCGCACCGACGGCATGGCTGCCGAACTCGCCCTCCAGCTCACCGACGGCGAACCCTGCGCGGTCTGCGGTTCCCCGATCCATCCGAACCCGGCGGCCCCGCACCCCGATCAGCCCACGGCCGCCGACGAAAGCGCCGCCGAAACCCGCCACACGCAAGCCCAGGACACCCAGCGGACCCTCCAAGACGCGCTGCAGCAGCTCCTCGAGCAGGCGGCCGCCGCCCGGGGCGAGGCGGGCGGAGACACCGCCCTGGCCGACCTCACCAGCGAACACACCGCACTTCGAACCCGTCTGGCAGCAGCCCTCGCCGCCGCCGCCGACGCCGGCCCGGCAACCGAGGAACTCCTCTCCCTGGAGCAGCAGCACACCCGGACCGACGCTGCTCGCACCACCGCAGCCACCAGGCTCGCCGCCGCCGACGCCGGCTACGACGCTCTGGCCGCCCAAGTCCAGGAACTCGACCAGAAGCTCGCCACCGCCCGCGCCGATGCCCCCACCCTCCCGCTGCGCATCACGCACCTCACACAGGCAGCCGATCGCCTCACCACCGCAGCCGAACACGCCGGCGCCACCTTCCGCACGGCCGCGGAACACGGCCAGGTGACCGGACAAGCGGAGCAAGCAGCCCGCTCGGTCGGCTTCGACTCCCTCGACGCCGCCGCACGAGCGCTGCGCTCCGACGACGAGATCCGCACCCTGGAAGCAGAGATCAACCGGTGGCGCGAACAACGCGCGGTCGCCACGGCACGCCTTCAAGAGCCCGAGCTCGCCGCGGCCGCAGGCATGCCTCCCGCCAACCTCGAGGAAGCCACCGCGCAGCTCGACGCCGCCACCACCCGCCACGCGCGCGCCGCTGCCGAAGCCGCACACACCACCGAACGCACCCGTGCCCTCGCCGGCCTCCTCGCCCGGCTCGCGACCCACATCGAGACCCTCGAACCGCTCGAACACGCCTACCGCACCGTCGACCACCTCCACGGCCTGGTCAACGGCACCTCGCCCAGCAACCAGCTCCGCATGCAGCTCGAGGCCTACGTCCTGGCCGCCCGCCTCGAAGAGGTCGTAGCCGCCGCCAACACCCGCCTCACCCGCATGTCGGAACACCGCTACACCCTCGTCCACTCCGACGACCGGGCCTCGTACGGCGCACGCTCCGGCCTCGGCCTGAAGATCACCGACGCCTGGACGGGGAAGGACCGCGACACCGACACCCTCTCCGGCGGCGAGTCCTTCTTCGCCTCCCTCTCCCTCGCCCTCGGTCTGGCCGACGTCGTCACCGCCGAATCGGGCGGCCGGGCCCTCGACACCCTCTTCATCGACGAAGGCTTCGGCACCCTCGACGAGGACACCCTGCACAAGGTCCTCGACGTCCTGGACTCCCTGCGCGCGCACGACCGCACGGTCGGCGTCATCAGCCACGTCCCCGAACTCCGGCGACGCATCACCCACCGACTCCACGTCCGCAAAACCACCACCGGCTCGACGCTCGTCCAGCTCACCGAAGCAGCACAATGACGCCGTCGGCCGGGTGTGAGCATGACACCGCGAGCGCGCCTGGCCGCCCACCACAGCCACCGGCTGCCCGCCTGGGACCTGATTCCGTTCCACGGATCAGCCCAGTGCGACCTCGATCCGCTGGGTCGCCCCGGCCAGCCGGTGAGGTGCCCGAAGACGAGGGTGAGGGCCGAGCCGGTCGTGGCTGAGGTGAGCGTGGCCGGCCCGGACGGGACGGACGCCACCGGCCGGCGCCACGTGACCGTGAGAGCGGTCCGCATCCGCATCGGATCGGAGACGCACAGCGTGGCCCGGCCGTCGCCGTGCTCCCGTACGAGGACACACGCGGGGCCGTCGGCCGTGAGGGCTCCGACGGTCCCCGCGAACCAGAAGTTCACCGCGGTGACGCCCAGCGGGGCGACCCTGACGCCCTGTTGTGCGTTGTCGTTGGCGAGGACGCCGAGCCAGCCGGTGTCCGCGGCCCGGGCAGCGGTGGCCGCCGCGGTGGCACCCGGCATCAGGACGTAGGAGCAGGCGGCATCGACCGGGTCCACACCGTGGGCGACCCACAGGGTCAGATAGCGGCGGGTGACCGGGTCGGCGGTGCCCCCGGTGTTGATGTCGTGCCAGGAGCCGGTGCGGGCCTCGCGCAGCGCCCACACCGTGGCACCGCCGGGGAACACGTACCCGCCGTGGCCGGCGATCTGCGCCCAGCGGGTGCCGGGGAGGGCGGCCGACCAGCCCAGGGCGGTGGACTGCGCGGCGCCGTTCACGGTGAGGGCCTGGGCGCCGGTGGCGCCGAGGTTGCGGTTCTCGACCAGGGTGTCGACGGCGGCGCCGTCGGTGGCCCGCGCCGATCCCGCCAGGCAGACGATCGCATCGGCCGGGCAGAACCATGACTTCTTGGCGTACAGCGTGCTCGACAGCCCGCGGACGAACTGGCTGATGGCCGCGTACTCGCCGTCCGCGGCGCCGCCGACCCAGTTCACGTCCGGTCTCGGCAGGCCCCAGGCACCCCCCTCGGCGTCGGCGAGCGGCTTCTTCGAGACGGTGGTCCCGGCAGCCGGTACGGGTCGACGGTGGGCCAGAAGGCGTCGGTGTACTGGCCGTTGCCGTACGTGTCCCCCACCACTGGAGCATGCCCGCCCCGGCGTGCCAGCCGCGGAGGTTCTCCCCGTTGCCCGTCTCGTAGAAGCCCATCCGCTTGGAGGCCATGCGCCCGGGCCAGTGCAGCGACGCCCAGGTCGGTGTCCGAGAGCACGGGGCTGTAGTGGTCCCGCTGCGCCCAGCCCTTGACCAGGCCGCGCCAGCGCCGCTGCTCCGCGCTGCTCGCGGCGGTTCCCAGCAGCGCGACGGAAGCCAGGATGCCGTGCCCCCGGCCATGGTCGCCGCCCTGGAAGCCGTGGGGGCCGGTCCTCGCAGTGCCCCGGCTGGTGGCACGTCCGGACACGGCGTCCTCATCAGGCCGTTGTGGAGGAACGGGGCGAAGGACTTCTCCACCGAGTCGAGTACGAGCTGCCGGGCGGGGTCGGTCACGGCCCAGGCCGAACCGCTGAGCACCGGGCTGCGCGTACGCCTGGGCCATGGTCCCCAGCCGGGCGTAGGTGGCGGTGATCGAGGCGGAGAGGGTCAGGGGCAGGTCGGGCCAGAGCGATCCGGCGGTGGCCGCCATGGCCGCGCGCTGTTCGGCGCCCTGACTGCCCAGCAGGGCCAGCTTCGCGGCGAACGGCGCGGCGGCCGGGTCGAAACCGCTGCCCAGCAGCATCTCGCGCCACTTGTCGCGGAGTCGGTCGAACTCGTCCCCCGCGCCGGACGCGGCGCCCGCCGTCGGGAAGATGGAGGCCGAGGGGATTCCGGTCACGAGTGCGGTGTTGCCGGAGAGGCGGAGGAAGGAACGGCGCGACCACGGAACGGACATGGAGCCTCCAGAGCTGGGGGGATGCCCTGTCGGCCGCTTCTAGTGCCGTGACCGGATAGGTTCACCGAGGTCTCCTGGTCTGCGGGTGCGCGAGTCACCGTTGCTCCCCGGTTTCGGTTGGTCGCAGGGCTGAACGACCTCGTTTGCATCGTGGTAATCAACTTGCTGCCCGCCCCGGCGGGCGGGCAGGGTCTGGATCATGCTTGAACTACGCACTTTGGAATCAGACGACTGGCCCCTTTGGCGGGAGTTGCGACTGGCCGCGCTTGCTGAGGCGCCCTACGCGTTCGGATCGACACTGGCCCAGTGGCAGGGCTCCGGTGACCGAGAGGAACGCTGGCGTGCCCGTCTGTCGATTCCTGGCGCGTACGATCTCGTCGCGCTCCTCGACAGCCTTCCGGTGGGCATGGCCAGCGGAGTGCCGGGCGAGGAAGCAGAGAACGTGGAGTTGATCTCGATGTGGGTCAACCCCACGGCTCGGGGCGAGGGCGTGGGTGACTGCCTGATCCGGGCGGTCGAGCGGTGGGCGGTGGAGCGCGGTGCCACGACGCTGCGGTTGTCCGTCATGCCGGACAACCGCAAGGCAACCGCGCTTTATGAGCGGCACGGTTTCACGGACACGGGTGAGCCCGGCGATCTTCTGCCCGATGGCGTTGGCAGGGAGCGGGTCATGGCGAAGAGCCTGGTCGCTGTCTGATCTCCACATCCGGACACGGCGGGATCACTTACTTGGTCAGCCTGCGGCGGCGAGGGGGCGTCCGGCCCAGCGAATGCCCTTCTCACTGCGGATGTGGGCGCGTTCGCGGCGCTGTGCGGCCAGGACGTCGGGGTGGCGGGGGTTCTGGTTACGCCAGCGCAGATAGCGGAGCAACTGGCGGGTCTGGACGGTGTGGTTGGGGTGGAAGTTGGCGAGGGTGAACTGTCGCAGCGGCCCGAAGTGTGCCTCGATCGGGTTGGCCCAGGAGGCCCCCGCGCTCCTGCTGCGGGCCATCGCCGCCGCCCGCGCGCCCCGCGCCGGGCGGACGCCGAGGTGTGGGGGCGCTGTGGCGGGTCGCGGAGCTCGCCGAACCCACCGGCCCCGGCGCCCGGCCGCACGCCTCGGCGGCGGCCGCCCTCGCCTCCGTCGATTCCCACCTGGCCCGGCCGCTGCGGGTGCCCGACGTCGCGCGGGCCGCCGGGATCTCCCACCACCACCTCATCCGGCTGTTGGGAGGGAGACCGACGGCACGGTCGTGGCGTACATCCGGCGCCGTCGGGGAGCGGCCCCGGCATCTGCTGCGCGAGTCCACCCCGGCGATCCCCGCGATCCCGGCGGCCGTCGGCATTGCGGACCTGCAGGTCTTCAACAAGGCGTGCAGGCGCGAACCCGCCGCGTCCCCCCGTGCGATCGGCACCGGCCCGGCCCCGCCCCGCGAACGGGTGCAGGTGCCGATGCGGACGCTGCTGCGCATGCGGAGGAGACGTCGGCCTACCTCCGGCCCGCGCCGCGGTAGAGCTCCAGCTCCGCTTCCAGTTCCACGGCCGGTACGGTCGTCAGAGGACCGGCGTCCGCCGCTGCGGGCGCGTCGATCCACCGCACGCCCGGTACGTCGTGCAGACCGCCGGTGGGCCGGCTCCGTGCCCGTGCCGACCACCCGCACCCGCTTCACCGCCGTGCGCAGTCCGCGCACCGGCACGGTCGCCCGGGGCGGGCCGGAGCAGACGAGATAGACGCGGCGGCGGTCCACGGACAGGGTGCTCGGCCGACGGTCGGGCGCCGCTCCCGCCGCCCGTCCGGCGGCAGCAGCGGCACCCAGCCCCACCCGCGGCCCGCGCTCGCGCAGTGCCGCGACGGACCCGTACAACAGCTCCCGCCCCGCGGGCGCGTTCCGCACCACGTCGAGGTCGCCGTAGGCGGTGTCCCACAGGACGACGCCGTCGTGGTGGCGGGGCGGCACCTTCCACCGCACCCTGTCGCCTAGGCGTTCGGCAGCGAATTGACCGATGTCGGGCGCGCGTTGCACCGGCCGTCTCGAACAGGCCTCCGTCGAACTGTCCCACGGCCACCGGGCTCCGATGCCTCCAAACGGGGGCCGCGGGGGTACCCGTTCGAGGGAACCGGCGGCCTGAACCACGGCGGGCGGCCGTCAGCTGCCGAATGAAAGGGGGCGGTCCCCCTCGGGGCCGCGCGGTGCTCCGGCATCGCTGTGCGGTTACAAGGAGATGTCACGTGTCGCGTGTTCTGAAGAGTGCCGGTCTTGCCCTGGTGATGAGCCTGGCGGTCATCGGCGGTGCGTCCTCGGCGTCGGCGGACGCAAAGGCGGAGGGCGCCGCGATCGGCTCGCCCGGTGTCCTCTCGGGCAACCTGATCCAGATCCCGGTCCACATTCCGATCAACCTGTGCGGGAACAGCATCAACGTGATCGGCGCGCTCAACCCGGCCGCCGGCAACGTCTGCGTCAACGCCTGACGGTCGTGAAGCCCGGCTCATCCCGGTCGCGGACAGCGCCGGGATGAGCCGCACGTGCCCCGCCGCCGTCAGGACAGGGTGCGGACCTGCTGGTCGCGCAGTTCGTAGCGGGCGGCGACCACGGCCAGTTCACCCGCCGTCACCTTCCCCGCCAGGTCGGGCTCGGCCGCCAGCCGGCGGCGCACCCCCCGTACGTGGGCGTTGATCGTCGCGTCGACGCGGGCGTCACCCCGCTGGCCGTGGTCGATGGACGGCCGTATCTGATCGGCCAGGTACTGGATGTGGGCGGGCAGCGGCTCGCCCGTCTCCTCCGCGTGGACCGCCGCGGCCACGGCTCCGCACGACTGGTGGGCCAGGACGAGCACCAGCGGTACGAGCAGCTCCAGAACCCCGTACGCGATGCTCCCCAGCACCGCCTCGTCGAGGACCTCGCCCGCCGACCGCACGGTCAGCAGGTCGCCCAGCCCCTGATCGAACACCACCTCGGGCGGCACCCGCGAATCGACGCAGCCCAGCACGATCGCGAACGGCTGCTGGCCCTCGAGGAGCCGGCGGCGCAGATACGCGGACTCGTGCGGGTGCTCCTGGCGCCGACTGCGCCAGCGCTGGTTGCCGGCCGCCAGTCGGCGCAGCGCCTGTGCGGGGGTCGTGACGCGCTCGGCGCTCTCCTGGTCCCGTGATGCGGCGGAAGCCGGAAAGGCCGAACCGAGGGCCAGGCCCGTGCCGGCGGCGGCCGTGCCCGTCACGGCGGTGCGCAGCAGGGCGCGGCGACTGCGCGGAACGGCGACGGGGGTTCCTGTGTTCGAAAGCATGGCCGGACGGTAACCCGGCTTGTTGAGTTGGCAGTTGGGGTCGTGAACGCATTGGCGGGATCCGCTCGGTGTCCCTACGGGGCGTACCCGGGGGATGCGGGCGGTGCCGGCACGGGCTCGTGGCCGGCCCGGCGGGCGGCGATCCGGCGGTCGGCGGCTCGCGCGCCCGAGGCCATCTGACGCGCCTCCGTCAGCTCCTTCACGATGCCCCAGCCCAAGCCGCCGCCGTTCTCCGCGTCCCCGGTCCGCAGAACGGGCCGGGCGCTGCTGCTGTCGTAGACCTCGACGGCGAGGGCCTGCGGCCGGCAGGCCATCCGCCGTCGGTGCGGCGGACCGCGTTGCCCAGCAGCTCGCTGACCACGAGCAGGACGTCGTTCACATCGGCCCACGGGCACCTGGCCTGCAGGAAGCCCACGGCGGCGCGTCGCGCCAGGCGGTGTCCGCTCGGGAAGAGTCGAGGACCAGCATGCGAAGCGGCTCCTGCTCGGGAGGGAATGGCTGGAGGTGGGCCGAACGGCCTCGAGCCAGCGTCCCAGCCCCCGGACCCGCCCGGCCATCGGCATTTCGGCCGAGGAACGAGGGCTGATGGGCCGATGGGCCGATGGGCGGCCGGGCCGTGCCCGCGCTCGGGGCCGCGGCACCCGCGTGCGAGGCTTTCTCCCGGCACAGGGAGGAGACCACACCATGCACACGCCGAGCCGACCCGAAGACCTCGACCACCCCGAGCTGTTGTGGGCGAGAGCGGTGACCATGGCCATGGTCGACGCCGCATGCTCGACCAGCACCGAATTCTCTCTGGACGACGAAGGCCTCTGGTGCCACTCCACCGGCGCGGGCGGCTGGTGGCGGCTGACCGTGCTCGACGGGGAACGCGCCGTGTTCTGCGGGCAGGACCCCGACGGCAGCCACACCCATGCCGCCGGCGAGCAGATCGACTTCCTTGAGGGCGGCCCCGCGTGGCTGCCCTGGGAGCTCCTGCGGGACGACGCCGCCGGGAACCTCTTCGGCTTCGTCTACTGGTGGGAGGGCGGCGCCTGGCACCGGATCCGGTACCCGGACGAGCTGAGGGAGGACGGGCTGGACGGGGCCGCCCCCTGGGTCGGCTCGCACGAGGAGTTCCTCGAACTCACCGTGGCCTCGTACGACGCCCCGTACGACCGGGCGCGCGGTCTGGGCGAAGCCGTCGCCCGGTTCGCGGCCCTGGCGCACGAGCGCAAGGCCGACGCGGGTGCCGTGACGGCCCTGCTGGCTCCGGGTCACACCGAAGGCCGCCCCGCGCCACGGCCGGAGGCGGCGCTCGACCTCGCCACCCGTGCCGGCATCCTCGCGTAGCACGCGACGGGCCCGCCGCACGTCAGGTGCGGCGGGCCCGTGGGCCGTTCGGCGCTGCCGCTTGAGCGCGGCTGCTCGAGCTGCTCGAGCCCGAGCCCGGGCGAGCCGAGCGAGCCCGAGCCCTTGAGTGCGACTACTTGAGCGCGGCGAACGCCTTGGTGAAGGCCAGCGGCTGCTGCAGGATCGAACTGCACGTGGCATCGGCGTAGTGGACGGCGCCCGCCGCGCACTGCTTGTCGCGCGTCGAGGACCACATGGCCAGCCGGCCGATCCCCTTCGACGCCGCGAACTGCACCAGCTGCGTCGCGTCCTCGACGGTGAAGACCTCGCTCGTGACGTCGTTCACGCCGATCATCGGCGTGACGGCCACGGCCTTCCACGCCGCGGCATCGGAGAGCCCGAGCACCCCCTTGATCTGGGCCTGGGTGGCCGTCGCGGCCTGGATCGCGTACTGCCCCATGTCCCCGCTGTACGCCGGCCCGTAGTCCATCGCCATGATGTTGACGGCGTCGACCCGCACGCCGTTCTTCTTGGCGTCGGCCAGCAGCGCCACACCGGGCTGGGTCAGCCCCTCGGGCATCACGGGCAGGGTGAAGGCGACGTCCAGGCCGGGGTGGGACTTCTGCAGCCGGGCGATGGCCTGCGCACGGCGCGCGTTGGCCGCGGTGTCCGGCAGGGCCGCGCCCTCGATGTCGAAGTCGACCTTGGTGAGCTTGTACTGGTCGACGACCTTCCCGTACGCGGCTGCCAGCTCATCCACGGTGGCGCAGTTCAGGGCCAGTTCGTGCCCGGCGGCCCCGCCGAACGACACCCGCACGTCGCCGCCCTTGGCGCGCAGCGCCCCGATCTGGGCGGCGACCTTGTCGCTCGCGAGGTCCGTGACACCGCCCCACAGGGGTGCGCAGCCCCCGCCGGAGGTGATGAAGGCGAGGTGGAACTCCTTCACGCCGGTCTTGGCCGCGGTGTCGACCAGGTCGTAGGCGGGGTAGAGGGAGGTGTCCACGTACGGGGCGAAGCGCGCACC
>NZ_JARAYQ010000146.1:0-21604 GCF_033794505.1 Streptomyces sp. MB09-01
GGGGTGCGGCGAGGGGGAAGACGGGGGCTCCGCCCCGGACCCCGCGCCCAAACGCCGGCGGGGCTTGAACTGCCCCGGCCGGGCTGGATCGGCGGCTAGACCTGGTCCTCCGCCAGTTCGGCCACGCCCGTGATGCGGTGGAGGGCGTACGTGCGGACTTCGTCCGCCGTGTGGTCGTAGCCCGTGACGAAGCCGCCCTCCACGCGGACCGGGGCGATGACGCGCTGGCTGGCCGCGCCGTCCGCGTTCACATAGCCGATCCACACCGCCGAGCCGGTCAGGGCCGCCGCCTGTACGGTCGCCAGGGTTTCCGCCGCGCTCGTGCGGGGGAGTTCGCCCGGTGCGCCGGTGGACGGCGCGGGCTCCTTGCGGACCGCCGTCGCCGCGAGGTCGCCCGCGCGGATCGCCCGGACGGCCGCCCCCAGCAGCGTCGCGTCCGGTACCGGCGGACCGTCCGGCACCGGCACGGGCGCCGAGCGGGCCGGTGCGCGGTGGGCGTCGGCCCGCGCCACCAGCACGTCGCCGGTCAGGGACTCCGCGGCCGGCGCGTACCCCATCGCCCGCAACCCCTCCAGCAGCACCGTCGGTTCGGCCTGTGCGGCCAGGACGGTGGGCGCCAGCCGGCGCAGACCCAGCCCCGCCGAGCGCTTGTCGGCGAGGATCTCGCCCAGCATCGCGTCGTCGTCGCAGCGGACGTACGAGGAGGCCGCGCCGACGCGCAGGTGGCCGTGGCGCCGGGCCACGTCGTCGATGAGGTAGGCGAGGGGCTGCGGGACCGGGGTGCGGCTGTGTTCCTTGAGGAAGGCGTGCAGGTCGGTGGCGGCGTGTCCGGCGTCCAGGGCCCGCCGCACCGAGCCGGGCGTGAAGCGGTAGACCGTCGCCCCGCCCTTGGACTCCACGTCCGCCAGCACCGCCAGGGTGTCCCCGAGCGGCCGGCGCAGCGGACCGGGGGCCACCGCCGTCAGGTCGGCCTGGAGCAGGACGTGGTCCACCGGGTCGGGAAGGAGGGGGGCCAGCAGCGGCGCCGGGTCCTCGTGCGCGAGCAGGGCCCGGCCGGGCCCGGACAGGGCGCCCCGGCCGGTCACGCCGAGGACCTCCGCCTCGGCCAGCGTCCAGCGCGCGAGACGGGTGCGCAGATCGCTCGCACCGCGTACGGGACGCTCCCACGCGAGCCGGTCCAGCACGGCCTCCGCGTCGGGCGCCCCGCCCTCCGGCAGCGCGGCGAGGAGTTCCAGGACGCGCCGGCGCACCTCGGCCGCGGCCGAGCGGTCGAGGTCGGGGCCGAGAGCGGACAGCGTGCGCCCCTTGGCGTCCTGCTCGCCGACCAGTCCGGACGTGCGGGTGGCCGGCAGCCAGGCCTCCACCAGAGCCGTCCACCGTTCGGCGGGCGGGAGTTCGCACCAGTCGTCGAAGGCGGGAGTGGGCGCGTACCGCTCGTCCGCCTCCCCGTCACTGGCCAGCAGACCGGCCGCGTAGGCGAGTTCGATCCAGAACGCCGCCGACGGCTCCGTCGTGTCCAGGGTGGCCGCGGCCCGCTTCAGGTCCCGTACGGAGAGCCCGCCCGCCCGCAGCACCAGCGGAGCGCCGTGCTCCCACGACTTCAGCAGTTCCTCGACGGTGGACAGCGCGGCCAGCGCCTGCCCGGCGGCGTTCGCGTCCACAAGCTGTGGACGGTGCTCGCGGTGCAGGGTCACCGGCGGAGCCACCGGCGCGGTGTCCCGGTGCGCGAGCCCGCCGCGCAGGTGCAGCGCCACCTCGCGGGGCAGGACGACGGTCCGCGCCGTCGCGGGCAGCAGCAGCCCCCGGTCGCGCAGCCAGCGCACGGGCGCGGTCGGATTCGGGGTCACCTCCCCGTACGGCGGCCCCCACACGAGCCGCCCCAGCACCTGGTGCGCCTCCGCCGGAGCCTCGTCCAGCAGCGCGGACATCCGCTCCGGGTCGGTGAACAGCCCGGTCAGCGCCGAGACCGCGGACACCGGGTCGTGCGTCGCGGGCAGCCCGGCCGCCGCCACGATCTCCTGGATCCGGGTCGGCGACATGCCGGACGTGGCCTCGGCGACGGTGGGCCCGAGGCCGGTCGGCGAGGGCCGCTGCGCGGAGGGCGCGAGCAGCTCGCGGGCGGTGCGCACCAGGCGCAGCCGGTCGTCGTCGCCCCACACGAGCGCCTGGTCGCGCAGGGTGCCCAGGGCCCGGGGGAGCGCGGCGCGGGCGCCGTTGTCCTCACCGGTCGTGCCCTCCTCGCCGGTCAGCAGCGACTCCAGCACCGCGTACGGGCACGGGTCCGGGGCCACGGCGAGCGCCTCGGCCGTCTGCAGCGTGAAGCGGTCAAGGCGCTCCAGCGCCCGCACCACCGAGGCCCGGGTGCCGGCGCGGGTGGCCAGCTGCGTCACGTCGCCGGGCACCGGACCGAGCAGGTCCGGGCGCGAGTGCAGCAGGGTGGCGAGCGCCGCGTCGTCGCGGGCGCGGAGCGCCTCGGCGAGGGAGCGTGGGGCTCCGCTTCCGCCGGATCCCCCAGCAGTGCTTGCCTCGGGCACAGTCGCCTCCTGGTCGCGTCGGCCGGTCAGTCGGCCGGTCCCCATCCGGCCAACGGTATCCGCTGTGCCCGCGGCGGCTCCACGGGCGCACGCGCTACCTTTCGGGTGGGCGGTACGGGAGGAGCCGGGGCATGGGGATCGAAAGCGACCATCTGGTCTACGAATATCTGAGCCGCGTCGGGGACTTGGCACAGCAGCGGCAGCTTTCCTCCGGTGACCGGATGCGCCTGGTGGCGGGGCTGCGGGACGAGATCGACCGTCGGCGCGCCAAGTACGAACCGGAGACCCCGGCGGCCGTGCGCCGCATCCTGGAGCGGATCGGCACGCCCGAGGAGGTCCTGGACACCCTCGGCTCCCGGCAGGGCTCCGCCGCCCCCGCCTCCGGGTCCGCCGCCCCGGGCGCGTCGGTACCCGCGCAGCGTGCCCCCGGGCGCCTGCGCCGCCCGGGCACGCCCGCGCCGCGGCCGGCGGCCGAGCCCGAGAACGTGCCGCCGCACCTGGCCGGGCTCGACGAGCTGGGCCCGTCGGGCGGGGCCGAGCCCGACTGGTGGCGGGTGTCCCCCGCCGCGTACGGCTCGGGCCCGCAGGTCGAGGGCTTCGCCGGCGGCATCGAGATCCCGGACCTGTTCAAGGAGGACGCGGAGGAAGAGGCCGACGGGGCCGGCAAGGAGGCGCAGGCCCCGCCCGGGACCGCGCCGTCGGGCGCGCGGAGCCTCGTACGGTTCCTGCGCGAGCGGCGGCGGGCCAGGAAGGAGGCCGCCGCCGCGCAGCCGGAGGCGGCGGCCGCGGCCGCCGCCCGGCCGCGCCCGAACGCCCTCCTGCTGCTGGCCGCGGCCGTCCTCGTCGTCGGCGTGGTCACCGGGTACTGGCTGCTGCTGGTCGTCGGCTGGCTCCTGCCGTACGCCTCGCGCGTGCTGCGGCCGGCCGAGCGGAAGTGGGCCGTCTTCGGTCCGCCCGGCGTGGTCCTCGCGGGGGCGGCGGTGTGGCTGTGGGGACGGATGAACGGCAGGTGGGGCGAGACGCTGGCCGACGAGCAGCTGGGCGGGGCCCTGCACGGGATGTGGCCGTGGCTGTTGCGGGCTGCTGCGCTGGCCTCCGTGGTCTACCTGGTGTGGCGGGCCCGCCGGCGCTGACGGGTGGGGCCCGGCCGGCCTCCCGGGGCTTCGCCCTGACGGGGCTGGACGGTTCCGGCCGGGCCGGATGGTGCCGACGGGGCCGGACGTCACTCGCCTGCCGGGAGGATCTTCTGCGCCTGTTCCACCGGGTCGGCGTCGGCGGTCTTGACCAGGTCGAGGAAGGCGGGGTCCTTGGCGAGCGCCAGCAGTTGGTCGTTGGTGACGGGCGCCGAGGTGTGCGAGGCATCGTGCGGGCTGACGCTCAGCGAGACGTTGCTCTTGTTGTAGCGGAAGAAGATCCGGGACTCGGTGACGTCGCCGCCGTCGCTGGGCGAGGTCGACGCGATGACCTCGGTGCCGTCGGGCAGGGTGCCCTTCTTGCAGACGAAGCCCCTCCCGTTCACGCAGGTGCGCGGGTCGGTGTCCGCGCCGGTCGGCCGGACCGAGAAGACGACGATGAAGGTCTTGCCGTCCTTCGTGCCCTGGTAGAGGCGCACCGACAGGTCGGTCCGCTGCAGGGTGCCGACCCCGTCCGGCAGCAGGTCCTGGAGGACGGACACGGCCCGGTTCTGGAACTGCTCCTGCTTCGCCCGCTCGGCGGCCGGCAGGTCGGCCATCGACGACTCGCCCGGGGACGGTTCCAGATGGACGGGCGGCTGCGGCTGCGGCTGGGTCCGGGACTGGCCGGCCGACGGCGACGCCGCCACCCCGACCCTGGTCGCGCCCCCGCCTCCGCCGTCCGGCAGTGCGATGGTTCCGGCCACGGCGATCGCCACGACGGTCAGGACCCCGCCGCCGATCGCCGCCCGGACGCGCGCCCTGCGGCGCAGGCCCTGGGCGCGGGCCGGGCCCGACAGGTCGGGGAGCGCGGGCAGGTCCGCGGTCGTACGGTCCATCGCGTCGCGGACCAACAGGACGCCCCTGGCGTGGTCGAGGTCTTCGTTGCTCTCCATGACGGCTCCTCAGCTCTCGGTTGCGTAGATGTGGGCCTCGCCCAGCCGGGTGCGCAGCTTCGCCAGGGCGCGCGAGCACTGGCTCTTGACCGTTCCCTCGCTGCAGCGCAGCAGCTGGGCGACGGTCTCGACGCTGAGGTCCTCCCAGTAGCGCAGGACGACCATGGCGCGGGCCCGCGGCGGCAGTTCGGCGAGCGCGGCGAGCAGGGTGACGCGCAGCTCGGCGTGTTCGGGCCGGGGCCCCGGAGCGGAGTGCCGGTGGGCCAGCAGGTCGCGCAGCCGCCTGCGCCGCTCGGCGAGGAAGGTGCGGGTCAGTACGGTCCTGGCGTACGCCTCGGGATACTCGGCGACGGACACCTTCCGCCAGTGCTGGAACAGCTTGGCGAGTGTCGTCTGGGTCAGATCGCGTGCGCCGTCGGCGTTCCCGCACAGCAGGTACGCGGTGCGGTACAGCGTGCGCTGACCGGCCCGGGCAAAAGCCTCGAAGTCGTGCTCGGTGCCTGGCGGCATCCGCCCTCCCTTTCACATCGTGTCTCTCGTCCCTGTCCTGAGTGCTGCCGCCCGGAAAAGGTTGAGCACGAGTTTGAAGGGTGGTGCGGGAACCAGGTCCGACCGCGATCACGCAGGGGCGGGGCGACGCTCAGCGCACGTTCCCCCGTCGTAGGCCCGGTGTCAGCCTCCTGTCACCCCGCCTCGGCACAATGGTCCGTATGAACCTCACCGTCGGCTTCGACCTCGACATGACCCTCATCGACTCGCGTCCGGGCATCAGGGCCGCCTACCGGGCCCTGTCGGCCGAGACGGGCACGTTCATCGACGCCGACGAGGCGGTCACGCGTCTGGGCCCGCCGCTGGACGAGGAGCTCGCGTACTGGTTCGCCGAGGCCGAGATCCCGGCCATGGCCGACCGCTACCGCGAGATCTACCCCGCGTACGCCATCGAGCCGACCCCGGCGATGCCGGGCGCCCGCGAGGCGATCGAGGCCGTCCAGGCGCTCGGCGGCCGCGCGATCGTCGTCACGGCCAAGCACGAGCCCAACGCCCGGCTGCACCTGGCGCACCTCGGCATCGAGCCGGACGCGGTCATCGGCTGGCTCTGGGCGGAGGCCAAGGCCGGCGCGCTGCGCGAGTACGGCGCGCAGGTCTACGTCGGCGACCACGTCGGCGACGTACGCGGGGCCCGTACGGCAGGCGCGCTGTCCGTGGCGGTGCCGACCGGCCCGTGCCCGGAGCCCGACCTGCGGGCTGCGGGCGCGGACGTGGTGCTGCCGGACCTCACCGCGCTGCCCCAGTGGCTCGCGCAGTACGTCGCCGCACAGCCCGTCTGAGCAGACCCCCGGCCCGGGCCCGCGAGGCGCAGCCCCCGGCTCAGGCCTGCGAGGCCCGGGCCGCCCTGCGCTGCGCCGCGGCCGAGCGGAGCACGCCCGCCGCGGAGATGGCGAAGCCGACGCCCATGAGCATGCACACCGCCCACGCGTACGGGGGGAACGGATCGACGTCGAGGAACAGCGGAGCCATCGTGGCGAGCGTGGCCACGGCCCCGGCGATGAACACGATGCCGCCGGCCTTGACCAGTCCGTCGCCGGGCCGCGCTTCGTCTGAATGAGGAGTAACAGTCACCTCACCAGGGTAGTTCCCTGGCCGAAGCAGCCGACCGTGAAGGACCGGGGAACGTCTTGTCACCCGGCCCCCGACCATTAGCCTTGAGGTGGCGGGTCACACATGGCCCGCTGCGCTGTTGTCCGGAGCCGTTCGCGGCCCTCCGGACCCCCGACGAGCACAAGGACAGAGGACGGACGTGCCTACCGGCAAGGTCAAGTGGTTCAACAGTGAGAAGGGCTTCGGCTTTCTCTCCCGCGACGACGGCGGCGACGTCTTCGTCCACTCGTCGGTGCTCCCTGCCGGGGTCGATGCCCTCAAGCCCGGTCAGCGAGTCGAGTTCGGCGTCGTCGCCGGACAACGCGGTGACCAGGCACTTTCGGTGACGGTACTGGACCCGGCGCCGTCCGTGGCGGCAGCCCAGCGCCGCAAGCCCGACGAGCTCGCCTCGATCGTGCAGGACCTCACCACCCTGCTGGAGAACATCACCCCGATGCTCGAGCGCGGCCGCTACCCCGACAAGGTGCACGGCACGAAGATCGCCGGACTGCTGCGCGCGGTGGCCGACCAGCTGGACGTCTGACCACCCCTCGCACACCTGCGCCCCGTCACTCGAAAGAGCGGCGGGGCGCGGTCGTGCGAGGAGCGGCCGGGACTACGGGAAGGCCAGCGCGCCGGGCGCGATGGCCGGTACCAGTCCCTCCGCCGCCGCCCGCGTCAGCAGGCCGCGCACCGCCGCGTAGCCGGAATCGCCGAGGTCGGCGGTGAACTCGTTGACGTAGAGCCCGATGTGCTGGTCGGCGACGGCCGGGGCCAGTTCCTGCGCGTGGGCGCGCACGTACGGGCGGGAGGCCTCCGGGTCGGCCCAGGCCATCCGGACCGACGTACGGGCCGACTCGGCCAGCGCGCGCAGCCGCTCCGCACCCAGCGTGCGCTTGGCGATGATCGCGCCGAGCGGGATCGGCAGGCCGGTCGTGGACTCCCAGTGCTCGCCCATGTCGGCCAGGCAGTGCAGCCCGTAGTCCTGATAGGTGAACCGGGCCTCGTGGATGACCAGCCCGGCGTCGACCCGGCCGTCGCGCACCGCCGGCATGATCTCGTGGAACGGCAGCACGACCACCTTGCCGACGCCCTCGGGCAGGACGTCCGCCGCCCACAGCCGGAACAGCAGGTAGGCGGTGGAGCGTTCGCTCGGCACCGCGACCGTCTTCCCGGCCAGGTCCGGGCCCGGCTCGCGCGTGAGCACCAGAGGACCGCAGCCGCGCCCGAGCGCACCGCCGCACGGCAGCAGCGCGTACTCCTCCAGCACCCACGGCAGCACGGCGTACGACACCTTCAGCACGTCCAGCTCACCGCGCTCGGCCATGCCGTTGGTGAGGTCGATGTCCGCGAAGGTGACGTCGAGGGCGGGCGCGCCCGGGACCCGGCCGTGCGCCCAGGCGTCGAAGACGAAGGTGTCGTTCGGGCAGGGAGAGTAGGCGATCTTCAGCGGTTCACCGGTGCTCATGGCGTTCTCCCCAGTTCGCGAGTACGGGCCCCAGCACGCGGAAGCCGGCGGTGAGCGCGGCCAGCGCGTCCCCGATCCGCCAGGCGGCACGGTCGCGCGGGCCCACGGCGTTGGACACGGCGCGGATCTCCAGCACGGGCAGCCCGTGCGCGGCCGCCGCCTCCGCGACCCCGAAGCCCTCCATGGCCTCGGCCCCGGCCAGCGGGTGCCGGGCGGCGAGCTCCGCGGCCCGGGCGGCGGTTCCGGTGACGGTGGAGACGGTCAGCACGGGCGCGAGCAGCGCCCCGGTCGCCTCGGCGGCGCGCGCGGCGAGCTCGGTGGGCGGCAGGTGCACGCTGCGGCCGAAGCCCAGCGCGCTCACGTCGATGAAGCCCTCGGGGGTCTCGGCGCCCAGGTCGGCGGCGACGATCGCGTCCGCGACCACCAGGGAGCCGAGCGGGGCGGCGGGACCGAACCCGCCGCCGATGCCGGCGGAGACGACGAGCTCGTAGTCGGCGAGGGCCAGGGCGGTGGCGGTGCCGGCGGCGGCCGCCGCCGGTCCGACGCCCCCGACGAGCACGTCGAAGGCGATGCCCGGAAGGTCCCGGCGGGTGATGAGGTACCCGCCGGGCAGGGTGCGCGACTCAGGACCGGGATCGTCCGGATGAGGGGTCAGACCGGTGGCGACGGAGTCGGCCTCCGCCACCACCGCGGTCACGACGAGCGCGCGCACCGGTGCCGTCCGATTACTTGAGCTTGAGGTTGAAGGACCAGACGGCCAGCGGCTTGCCGTCCTCGCCGATCTGCAGGAACGCCAGCTTCTTCGAGGCGGGAGCCTCGCCCTGGCCGCCGGTCGCGAAGACGTCGGCCCCCGGGAAGCTGCGGTACGTGTTCGAGGAGGGCTCGGTGATCGGCTGGCCGTCGAGCACCGCCGACCACCTCTTGCCGTCCTCGACGACGTCAGGCTCGACCCCGAGGCGCAGGGTCTCGCCACGGGCGTACTCGATGGTCTTGGGGTCCTTGAGGTTGGTCAGGCACTCCTGGACCCTCTCCATGGAGAGCGGCTCCTTACCGCCGTGGCAGGAGGCTTCGGCGGACACCGACGAGCTGCCGACCGTCACGGTCGCCAGGGGGGTCGGCTTTTCTCCGCCGCAGGCGGAGAGGAGGAGGAGTCCGGCGGACACGGCTCCGAGGGCCGCGACGCTGCGGCGGGCCCTACCCGAGAAAAGCGGTGCGGTCATGAGCCGAAGGCTATCGGGCCCCTGGGCTGCGCCGCTGCATGGGGTACCGCTGGCCTGCGGCGTGGCTCCCGCCGGGGTGACGGTGCCCCGGCCGGGTGCGGCGCCGTTGCCCAGTGCGGCGCCGTCGCGCGGGCGCCGCCCCCGGGCCCCCGCGCCTCGAACGCCGGCGGGGCTGGATGTGCGGCCGGTTACGCCACGCGGGGGCGGAGGTGACGCCGCGGAGGGCCATCGTCGTGCCGAGGGCGACGATGGCGGCGGCCACGGACATGCCCAGTACGCCGTTCAGCGGCAGCGCGATGCCGATCGCGCCGCCCAGCACCCACGCCACCTGCAGCAGCGTCTCCGAACGGGCGAACGCCGACGTGCGCACCGCCTCCGGCACGTCCCGCTGGATCATCGCGTCCAGCGAGAGCTTCGCCAGCGCCTGGCAGAAGCCCGCCGTCGCGCCCAGTACAGCCATGAACAGCCCGCTGAAGAAGATCGCCGCCAGCACCGCGACCCCGAGCGTCAGACAGAGCACCGACGCGATGATGACCTCCGGCGCCCGGGCCCGCAGCCACGCGCCCACCGCCGTACCGCAGGCGTTGCCCACGCCCGCCGAGACGGCCACGATCCCCAGCGACACCGCCGCGCTCTGCCCCTCCAGGGGATGCTCGCGCAGCAGGAACGCCAGGAAGAAGATCAGGAACCCGGACAGTGCGCGCATCGAAGCGTTCGCCAGCAGCCCGCACAGCACCGAGCGGCTGATCGTCCGCAGGCCCGGCCGCTTCGAGTGGGCCTCGTGCGTGGACAGCCGCGCCCGGCGCTCGCCCTTCGCCTCGTCCACCCGGTGCGGCAGCGTGAACGCCGCGAAGGCCCCCCACACGAAGATGACGCAGGCCCCGTACAGCGGCCACTGCGGCCCGATCGCGTTCAGCCCCGCGCCCACCGGCGCCGCCACGCCCGTGGCCACCAGCCCGGCCAGGGTGACCCGCGAGTTCGCCTTGACGAGTGAGAATTTCGGCGGCAGCAGTCTCGGCACCACCGCACTGCGCACCACCCCGTACGACTTGGACGCGACCAGCACGCCCAGCGCCGCCGGATACAGCTGGATCCCCCCGGTCTCCACGGCGCCCGACATGATCAGCGCCAACAGCGCCCGGGCCAGCATCGCGGCCGCCATCGACGCCCGGCGGCCGTGCGGCAAACGGTCCAGCAGCGGCCCGATCACGGGGGCCAGCAGGGTGAAGGGGGCCATCGTGATCGCCAGGTACAGGGCCACCCGGCCGCGCGCCTCGTCCGTGGGCACGGAGAAGAACACCGTCGAGGCCAGCGCCACCGTGATCATCATGTCGCCGGCGCCGTTGATGGCGTGCAGCTCGATCAGCTTGCCGAGGCCCGATTCCCCGGCCCCGTGCGCGTGCGTGGCCCGCCGGATCCCGCGCGCCGTACCCGTGAACGGAAGGTGCAGGGCACGCCCGACAGCCCGGCCGGCCCGCTTGGCCGGTCCCGAGCCGTCGTCGGACGACCGTGCGGGTGCCACACTCGACATAGTGCCCCACCGGGCCCTCGTGGGCGCCTCCCGGCGCGTCGCGGAGCCGGTGGCTTGTCCGCGAATCGGACCTTGCATGTGTGCCCGAGGCTTAAGAGGAGGTAGCGTGCGTAGCGCGCCACCGGCGGTTGCTCCTGGCCGCGCGCCTCTTCGTGATCCCGCAGAATGGATCGCAGTGAGGTGCGCCCGGAGTCCGATCGGGTGCGGACGTCGACGCGGCCCTCTGGTCCGCTCCGCCCGCGCCACGTACGGACAGCACCGACGGGTCGTTGTGGACGACAGTACGGACGGCGCACACGTGAGACGGCGTAGGAGAGAACGAGACCAGTGAGTGCTGCGACGACGCGAAGCCGTACCCCGCGTACCCCCGACCGCCTGTGCGTCGAGGCGGTAGAACTCGCCCGCGCGGCGGCCGAGGAGGCCGCCTACCCCGGAGTGGTGGGCGCGCACGTCTCCGCCGTCGCGGAGGGCGACCGCGTCGTCACCCACTTCTTCGAGTCCAAGGAACCGGGCTACCGGGGCTGGCGCTGGGCCGTCACCGTGACCCGCGCCTCCCGCGCGAAGAACGTCACGCTCGACGAAACGGTGCTGCTGCCCGGCGACGACGCCCTGCTGGCCCCCGAGTGGGTGCCGTGGAGCGAGCGGCTGCGCCCCGGCGACATGGGCCCGGGCGACCTGCTGCCCACCGACGCCGAGGACCTGCGCCTGGAGCCGGGCTGGTCGGGCGAGGACACCCCGCCGCCGAACTCGGTGGTCTCCACCGAAATGGCCGAACTGGTCGAGGCCGAGGACGCCGACGTCACCGACCGCGCGGTGGTCCCCGTACGCGGCTCCATCACGTCGGTCGCCGAGGAACTGGGCATGCGCCGGGCGCGCGTGCTGTCGCGGTACGGGCTGCACAGCGCGGCCGACCGCTGGGACGAGGGCTTCGGCGCGAAGACCCCGATGGCGCAGGCCGCGCCCGCGTCCTGCGTCTCCTGCGGCTTCCTGGTCGCGATCGGCGGCTCGCTCGGCCAGGCCTTCGGCGTCTGCGCGAACGAGTTCAGCCCGGCCGACGGCCGGCTGGTGTCGCTGTCCTACGGCTGCGGCGGCCATTCGGAGGCCGCGGTCATGCCGACGCCGCTGCGGCCCGCCCCTCCGGTGCTCGACTCGATGGCCTCGGACGAGTTCACCCTGCGCCCGGCCGAGACCGCCGACACCGGCTCGGTCCCGGTCTCGGACCTGCCGGCCGCGGACCTCGGCCACTCGTAGCCCCGGGAGGCCGCGCCGTGGGCGGGTCGCCGCGCGGCCCGGCGGCGTACCCTCGCCCCATGGGGGACACGGGCGCGGACACGGACATGGTGGGAATGACCGGCCGGGTGACCGGGACGGTCGGACCGGGCCTCGTGGGCGAGGTCATCGTACGGATCCGGGGCGGGGCGGAGCACTTCCTCGCCCACCCGGTCCACGGCACCGGCCGGCTGGCCGTCGGAACGGTGGTGACGGTGGTCGAGTACCAGCCGCCGCGCACGGTGTATGTGATGGCGGCCTACGACAACTGAGACGGCCGCCGCCCGCGCGCGACCTGTGCGTATCAAGATGGCGACAAGACCGCGCCCCCGTCTTCACGCCGGGTCGCGGCAGGCGCAGACTCGCCCTCATCGGTGCCGAACGGCACTGGAATAAGGGGGCGTTGCCGATGGCTATCGGCGTCGTGGCGGGAATCGTTCTCGCCGCAATCGTGGCCGCGATAGGCCTGTTCAAGCTCATGTGGCGGGTCGCCGAGCCCAACGAGGCACTCGTCATCTCCGGTTCCACGCACAAGACCGAGGGTGTCGGTCAGGGCATGGGGTTCCGGATCGTCACCGGGCGCGGAACGCTCGTCCTGCCGGGGGTGCAGGCGGTGCGGAAACTGTCCCTGGACCTCAATGAGACGCAGCTGTCCGTGGACTGCGTCACCCACCAGGGCATCCCGCTGCGGGTGAAGGGCGTGGTCATCTTCAAGGTCGGCGACGACCTGGTGTCCATCGCCAACGCGGCCCGCCGCTTCCTGGACCAGCAGAAGATGATGCCGGAGCGGGTGCACATCGTCTTCGCGGGCCATCTGCGGTCCATCGTGGGCGGCTTGACGGTCGAGGACATGATCCGCGACCGGGAGAAGCTGACCGGCCAGACCCGGATGGCCTGCGGCACCGAGATGGAGAAGCTCGGACTGATCGTCGACTCGCTGCAGATCCACGAGATCGAGGACCCGACCGGCTACATCAAGAACCTGGCGATGCCGCACGCGGCCGCCGTGCAGCGGGACGCTCGGATCGCCCAGGCCGAGGCGAACCGGCTGGCCACGGAGGCCGAACAGGCCGCCTTCGCCCGGATGGCCGAGGCGACGCGGGACAGCGAGATCCTGCAGGCCGGCTACCAGGCGGAACGCGACAAGGCGGCGGCGACCGCCCGCCAGGCGGGCCCGCTGTCCGAGGCGGCCGCACGGCAGGAGGTCGTCGTCCAGGAGACCCGTGTCGCGGAACTGGAGGCGCACCGGCGCGAGCAGCAGCTGCAGGCCGACGTGCGCAAGCCCGCGGACGCGGCGGCGTACGAGACGCGGACCCGGGCGGAGGCCGAGCGCGACGCCCGGATCTCCGCGGCGCAGGCGAAGGCGAAGGAGACGGAGCTCGCGGCGGCCGCGGAGGCCACGCGGGTGACGACGGCGGCGACCGCGGACGCGACGGCCACGGAGGCGCGGGGTCTGGCGTCGGCGAAGGCGACGCGGGCCACGGGTGAGGCGGAGGCTGCGGCCACCCAGGCGCGGGGCCTCGCGGAGGCCGAGTCGGCGAAGGCGCGCGGTCTGGCCGAGGCCGAGGCGATCAAGGCGCGGGCCGCCGCGCTGGCCGAGAACCAGGAGGCGGTCGTCGCGCAGCAGCTGGCCGAGAACTGGCCGGCGATCGTGGAGGCGGGCGCGGGGGCCTTCGGAAACGTGGAGCACATGGTGCTGCTGAACGGGGCCGAGGGCATGTCGGAGATGTTCGCCAAGGCCCTGACGATGGGCGGCACGGGCCTGGGCGTGGCCCGCCAACTCCTGGCCACGATGGGCCAGGCCCCTGTGGGCGGCTCGGCCGTTGGCTCCGCCGGTCCCGCGGGTGGCTCCGCCGGTCCTGCGGTGAACGGCCGCGTCCCGATCCGGGAGGAGTAAGCCCCGCGCTTGGTCGGGTGCGGCGCCGTCTCCGGGGGCGCTGCCCCCGCACCCCCGCGCCTCAAACGCCGGCGAGGCTGAATCATCCAGCCCCCCGGACGGAGGCCGGGGGAGGGTCTGGGGCGGAGCCCCGGCAGCGGCGCGGGCGCCGGAGTGCGTGGTCAGGTGCGGCGCCGCCGCCGGGGGCGCCGCACCGGGCCCTCAACGCCGGCGAGGCTAAGCACGCCGGCGCCGCAGGAGGCGTTTGGCGGCGAAGACGACCGCCAGGCCGACCGCCAGGACCACGGCTCCCTTGCCGAAGCCCCCCGTCGGCTCCGGCGACGGCGCAGCGTCCGACGGGGAGCCCGGCTTCGGCGCGGCCGAGGCGCCCGGGGAGCCCTGGCTCGCCGGAACGGCGATGACGCGGCTGCCCTCGCCCTCCGCCCCGAACATCAGCGTCGAGCCGTCCGGCGTGTACGTCACCGATTCCGCCTGCCCCTGCCACGGCGCGTCGACCCGCTCGCCCTCGCCCTGCGGCCTGCCGTCCTTCCACGGGTACGTGCGCGCCGTGAAGTAGCCCCGGAGGGTCAGCCGGCTCCCGTCGGGGGAGAACGCCCCGTCCGTCACCCACGGCACGTCGGCGACCCGCCGGAACACGTTCGAGCCGTCCGCCGACAGCTCCGCGGGCCCCTCGTACAGTCCGCCCTTGCTCTCGTCCTTGCTCGCGATGTAGACCCGTCCGGTCACCGGATGCACCATCAGCGCCTCCGCGTTGCGCGCCCCGTCGGCGTACCGGACCGTGAACTGCGTGGCCTTGACCGTGACGTCACCCAGGTGCTTCGGCTCCGGGAAGCGGTAGACCCAGACGTGGTCCCAGGTGCCGTTCCGGTTGTCGCCGATGTCGCCCACGTAGAGCTGTCCGTCCGGCCCCAGCGAGATCCCCTCGACGTCGCGCGGCTTGCCGATCCCGGTCAGCGTCACCCGGGCCACCGTCCTGCCCGTGGCCGAGTCCACCGCGTAGACGTAGGGGCCGTCGTCGCTGTCGTTGTGCGTCCAGTACACGCCCGGGTGGATCCGGCTGGCCGCGAGCCCGCTGGACTCCTTGATCCGCGGATCGGAGATGGTGAACGAGGAGGCTGCGGGGGCTTCCGCGGCGACGGCCGTGCCCGGCAGCACGGCGAGGGCGGCCGAGGCGACGGCAGTGGCAACGGCGGTGGCAGCGGCGGCGGACGGCAGGGGCATGCGCATGCCCCCAGCCTGCCAGTACGTGCCCCGTGTCCGGCGTCACAGAGGTTTCTGTCGCGCGATCCGCGATGATGACCGGATGCGTTTCATGTTCGTCGGCGACTCCATGACCATCGGACGCGCCGGCGATTTCACCTGGCGCTACCGGATGTGGCAGCACCTCAACTCGACCTTCGGCGGCCCCTACCGGATCGTCGGCCCGCGCAGCGAGCTGTACGAGGGCTCCGACGCGTACGCCGACCCGGCCTTCCCCGCGGACGCCCGCCGCCACCTGGCCGGCTGGGGCGAGGGCTGGCAGCACATGGCCCCCCTCGTCGGCCCCGCCGCCGGCGCCGCCCGGGCCGACGTCCTGCTCGTCTCCCTGGGCCTGATAGACCTCGGGTTCTACACCGACGCCGAACAGACCGCCGCCAACGTCCGCCGCTTCATAGCCGGGGCCCGCGACGCCCGCCCCGGCGTCCGCATGGTGCTGCTGCCCGTCATCCCGAACAGCCGGGCAGAGGAGGACGCGCCCTTCGCGGCCGAGGTCGCCCGTTTCAACGAGCTCCTCGCGAAGGCGGTCGCCGACCTGACGACCGCCGCCTCCCCGGTCCTGCTGGCCGCGCGCCCGGACGGGTACGACATCCACCGGGACACCTACGACGGCACCCACCCCAACGCCTCCGGCGAGCACCGGCTGGCGGGGGAGTTCGCGGCCGTGCTGCACCAGGCGTGGGGGATCGGCGGCCCGTACGGGCCCGAGCGGGTGCTGTAGCCACCCGCTGTAACACCCCTTTCACGAGAGGGCCTTGCTTCGAGCGCACTCCAAGCAGTTGGCTAGTGCCCCATGAAGTACACACAGCTCGGACGTACCGGCCTCAAGGTCAGCCGACTTGTACTCGGCACCATGAACTTCGGCCCCCAGACCGGTGAGCCCGAAAGCCACTCGATCATGGACTCCGCCCTCGACGCGGGGATCAACTTCTTCGACACCGCCAACGTCTACGGCTGGGGCGAGAACAAGGGCCGTACCGAGGAGATCCTCGGCACCTGGTTCGCCCAGGGCGGCCGGCGCCGCGAGAAGACGGTGCTCGCCACCAAGGTCTACGGCAGCATGGCGCCCGAGGGCGAGCCCTGGCCCAACTACGACCGCCTGTCGGCGCTGAACATCCGGCGGGCCGTCGACGCCAGCCTCAAGCGGCTGCAGACCGACTACATCGACGTCTACCAGTTCCACCACGTGGACCGCCGGACCCCCTTCGAGGAGATCTGGCAGGCCGTCGAGGTCCTGATCCAGCAGGGCAAGATCCTCTACGCCGGCTCCTCGAACTTCCCCGGCTGGAAGATCGCCCAGGCCAACGAGGCCGCCGCGCGCATCGGACGGCTCGGGCTGGTCAGCGAGCAGTGCCTCTACAACCTCGCCGAGCGGCGCGCGGAGATGGAGGTCATCCCGGCCGCGGAGGCGTACGGGCTCGGGGTCATCCCCTGGTCCCCGCTCCACGGCGGGCTGCTGGGCGGGGTCATCAAGAAGGAGGTCCAGGGCGGCCGCCGCGCCTCTGGCCGGTCGGCGGACGCGCTCGCCAACAGCTCCGTACGCGCACAGGTGCAGGCGTACGAGGACCTGCTGGACAAGCACGGCCTGGAGCCGGGCGAGGCCGGGCTGGCGTGGCTGCTGACGCGGCCCGGGGTCACCGGGCCGATCGTCGGGCCGCGCACGCAGGAACAGCTCGACTCGGCGCTGCGGGCGGTGGAGCTGGAGCTCTCCGAGGAGGTCCTGGTGGGCCTGGACGAGATCTTCCCCGGCCCGGGAGCCTCCCCGGAGGCCTTCGCCTGGTAGCTACTGCCCGACGGCAGCCGCCACGGCCACGACGACGAACATCAGTACGAGCACACCGGCCATCACACGGTTTCTGGTCTTGGGATCCACCCGTCGAGCCTAACGCGGCCCGCGGGTGGTCCCGCACGCGGTACGGCTCAGCCGCGCAGGGGCCAGGCTCCGACCGTCTCGTACCGGGGCTGCTCTCCGGGCACCCCGCTGACGGGGAGGTTGCTGCGGACGAGGCTGAGCGTGTCGACCTGCCAGGGCGTGCCCTCGAAGCCGGCGAGGGCGTCCAGGTACGGGCGCAGGGGCGTGGCGGCGCTGCGGCTGCGGGCCAGGGTGAGGTGCGGGGTGTAGCGGCGGTGCTGTTCCATCGGCACCCCGGCCCGCCGGGCGGCGGCGTCGGCCCGCTCCGCGAGCATCCGCAGCACGGGCAGCTCCCCGGCCGCGCCGATCCACAGGGCGCGGTCCCCGAAGTGCCCGCAGCCGTGCAGGCGCAGCGGGAAGGGGGCCGTGCGGTGGGCTGCGCGCTCCAGGCGGGCGTGCAGGTCGGGGAGCACGTCGTCGCGGACCTCGCCCATGAAGGCGAGCGTGAAGTGCCAGCCCGCTCGCGCGGTCCACGTCAGCCGGTCGTCGTGGACTCCGTCCACGGCCCGGGCCAGCTCGGCGACGGCCGCGTCCGGCGGGAGGACGGCTGCGAACAGTCTCATGGGCCGAGCGTAACCGCGCGCGGCGCCGCTGTCGGGGGCCAGCCCCCGACCCCCGCGCCTCAATCGCCGGCGAGGCTGAATGTGGCCGGCGTCAGCTGTACGTGCCCGTGGGGCTGGATGGCGCGGAGCGCAATTCCAGCCCCTCCGGCGTTTGAGGAGCGGGGTTCGGGGCGGGCCCCGGGAGGCCGGGGCCGCTGGGTCAGGCGACCGTCACCAGGTCGCGGCGGCGCGAGGCGGCGGCCGGGACGAAGGTCACGCCGCGGCGGCTGACCTGGACGCGGAGGTTCCCCACGCGCGCCAGGACCACCGCGATCGCGACGGAGGCGGCCAGCGAGATCACACCCCCCGCGGCCATGCCGATCCGCGCACCGTACGTGTCCGTGATCCAGCCCAGCAGCGGGGCGCCCAGCGGGGTGCCGCCGGTGAAGACCATCATGAACAGGGCCATGACGCGCCCCCGCATCTCGGGGTCGGTCGCCATCTGCACGCTGGAGTTCGCCGTGACGTTGACCGTCAGGCCGAAGATCCCGATCGGCACGAGCAGCGCCGCGAACAGCCAGAAGCCGGGCGCGAAGGCCGTCACGAGCACCAGCGCCGAGAACAGCACGGCCGCGGCCACCAGCAGCCGCAGGCGGGAGTGGCCGCGCCGGGCCGCGAGCAGCGCGCCCGCCAGGGAGCCGGCCGCGATCAGGGTGTTGAAGAGCCCGTAGGTGCCCGCGTCCCCGTGGAAGACGTCGCTGACGAAGGCCGACAGCCAGATCGGGAAGTTGAACCCGAAGGTGCCGATGAAGCCCACGAGCACGATCGGCCAGATCAGCTCCGGGCGGCCGGCGACGTACTGCAGGCCCTCGCGCAGCTGGCCCTTGGCGCGGGGCCGGGGCTCGACGGGGTGCAGCTCGTGCGTGCGCATCAGCAGCAGGCCGGCGATGGGCGCGGCGAAGGACAGTCCGTTCAGCAGGAAGGCCCAGCCGGAGCCGACGGCGGTGATCAGCACACCGGCGATCGCCGGGCCGACCAGCCGCGCGGACTGGAAGTTGGCCGAGTTGAGGCTGACGGCGTTGGCGACCTGGTCCTTGCCGACCATCTCGGAGACGAACGTCTGCCGCGCCGGGTTGTCCACGACGGTGACGAGGCCGAGCACGAAGGCGGCGAGGTACACGTGCCAGACCTGGACGTGTCCCGCCAGGGTGAGGACGGCGAGTGCGACACCTGTCAGGCCCATCGCGCTCTGGGTGGCGAGGAGCAGGGTCCGCTTGGGCAGCCGGTCGGCGAGTACGCCTCCGTAGAGGCCGAACATCAGCATCGGCAGGAACTGCAGGGCGATGGTGATGCCGACGGCGGAGGCGGAGCCGGTCAGTGAGAGGACCAGCCAGTCCTGGGCGATGCGCTGCATCCAGGTGCCGGTGTTCGAGACGACCTGTCCGGTCGCGAAGAGCCGGTAGTTCCGGATCCTGAGCGAGCTGAACATCGAGTTCTCGCCCGCAGGAGCCGTAGTAGGGGTGGATATGTGGCCGGGTGCGGAGTCTGCTCCGGTTCCCGTACTCAAAAGCGTTCGCCTCCTGGCGTCGTTCCTACAGGTGCGCGAGCTTCTCCAGGACGGGTGCGGCCTCGCGCAGCTTGGCCCACTCGTCCTCGGTCAGCTCGGCCGCGAGCCCGGCCAGGAAGGCGTTGCGCTTGCGGCGGCTCTCTTCGAGCATCGCTTCGGCCTCCTCCGTCTGGCGGACCACCTTCTGGCGGCGGTCGTCGGGGTGCGGTTCCAGCGTGACCAGTCCCTTGGCTTCCAGCAACGCGACGATGCGCGTCATCGACGGCGGCTGGACGTGCTCCCGCCGCGCCAGTTCGCCGGGTGTGGCCTGGCCGCAGCGGGCGAGTGTGCCGAGCACCGACATCTCGGTGGGGCTCAGCGACTCGTCGACGCGCTGGTGCTTCAGGCGCCGCCCCAGCCGCATGACGGCGGAGCGGAGGTCGTTCACGGCGGCAGCGTCGTCGCCATGGGAAAGGTCAGGCATGTATTTAGAGTAACTCATTACTCTCCCTAAGGAACACCACTTATGGCCGTCATGCGCGGGGTCACTCGTACGGGTGAGTGGGCGGCCGAAAGTGACACGGGTCCACGCCCTCTGCCCCGACTCTTTCGGCATGGGGACACATGTGCTGAGCATGCGCATAGACGGGGAGCTCCTCGACAGGCTCCGGACTCACGCCGCCAAACGCGGAATGAGCGTCCAGGACTATGTGGTCCGGACGCTCATCCGCGATGACTTCGACGAGCGCTTCAAGGCGGCCGTCGACGAGACAGAGAAGTTCTACGGGCTCACGTGAGCCCGGGCGGGGCCTACGTGAGGCCGAGGGCCGGCATCGCGTAGGAGAAGACGAACACTGCCGACACGACGTACATGGCCACCGGGACCTCGCGGCCCCGGCCGGTCGCCGCCCGCAGGGCGCAGAAGCTGATGAAGCCGATGCCGATGCCGTTGGTGATCGAGTAGGTGAAGGGCATCATCACCATGGCCAGGAACGCGGGGACGGCGATGGTGAAGTCGCTCCAGTCGATGTCCTTGACCGAGCCCGCCAGGATCAGGAAGCCGACCGCCACCAGGGCGGGCGTGGCCGCCTGGGACGGGACCATCGTGGCGAGCGGGGTGAGGAACAGCGCCACGCCGAAGAGGGCGCCCGTCACGACGTTCGCGAGACCCGTACGGGCTCCCTCGCCGACCCCGGCCGTGGACTCCACGAAGCAGGTGGTGGCCGAGGAGGACGTGGCGCCGCCCGAGGCGACGGCCAGGCCGTCGATCAGCAGGACCTTGTTGATGCCGGGGAACTCGCCGGTCTCCTTGTCGATCAGCTTGGCCTCGTCGCCGACGCCCAGGATCGTGCCCATGGCGTCGAAGAAGCAGGACAGCAGCACGGTGAAGACGAAGAGGATGCCGGTCAGCATCCCGACCTTGCCGAAGCCGCCGAACAGGCTGACCTCGCCGACCAGCCCGAAGTCGGGCGCGGCCACCGGGTTGCCCGGCCACTCGGGGACGGTGAGGCCCCAGCCCGTGTCGGGCACCTCGGCGACCAGCTGGACGACGACAGCGGCGAGGGTCATGACCACGATGGAGATCAGGATCGCGCCCGGCGTCTTGCGGATCAGCAGGGCGAGGGTGAGCAGCACGCCGATCACGAAGATCAGGACGGGCCAGCCGTCCAGGTGCCCGGTGCCGCCGAGCTGGAGCGGGACCGTGGTGTGGGCGGCGTCCGGGATGCGGGAGACGAAGCCCGAGTCGACCAGGCCGATCAGCATGATGAACAGGCCGATGCCGATGGCGATGCCCTTGCGCAGGCCCAGCGGCACGGCGTTCATGACCCGCTCGCGCAGGCCGGTCGCGACCAGCAGCATCACCACGAAGCCGGCCAGGACGACCATGCCCATGGCGTCGGGCCAGCTCATGCGCGGGGCGAGCTGGAGGGCGACGACCGTGTTCACGCCGAGGCCGGCGGCGAGCGCGATCGGGACGTTGCCGATGACACCCATGAGGAGGGTGG
This sequence comes from Streptomyces sp. MB09-01, assembly GCF_033794505.1. Lineage (NCBI taxonomy): Bacteria > Bacillati > Actinomycetota > Actinomycetes > Kitasatosporales > Streptomycetaceae > Streptomyces > Streptomyces sp. MB09-01. The sequence goes on from NZ_JARAYQ010000146.1 coordinate 20,889, forward strand.
TGAAGGCAGCCGTCAGGGCGGTGGCCGTCACGAGCTGACCGTTGTCGAGCTGGTGCCCGTACATGTCCTTCGCGCTGCCCAGGATGATCGGGTTGAGCACGATGATGTAGGCCATCGCGAAGAAGGTGGCGAAGCCGCCGCGGACCTCGCGGGCGACGGTCGAACCGCGCTCGGAGATCTTGAAGTAGCGGTCGAGTCCTCCGGAGGGTTCCTGGAGGGAAGGCTTCGGGGCGGTGGCCGTGGGGGTGCTCATACGGTCCTCATTGGGTGGTTCATACGAAGAAAATGGGCCACGCCCAAACCGTTTCAGTATGAACACATGAACGAAAGGGCGTCCATCTCCGCGCGTAGACCATGAATTCGCGCGCCTAGACTTGCCCCATGGCGAAATGGACTGCGAAGCATGAGGCGCCCGAGCCCCTCGAGGGCCCCGTCGTCGCGACGGTCACGGGTGGCACGATCCTGTGGTTCGCCCTCTTCCTCGTCCAGCTCCCCTTCTACGGGTGGTTCGCCGACCGCGGCCAGCTGTGGTGGGTCTGGACCTGCGCGGCCGGCGGCTTCCTCGGCCTGATCGGCATCTGGTACGTCCGCGGTCGCGAGGCCGCCCTCAAGCGCCACGCAGCAGAACGGGGCGAGCAGGCGGCTCAGTCTCCGCAGGGGGGCCGGGCCCGGCCCCCCTGCGGAGACTGAGCCGCCTGCTCGCCCCGTTCTGCTGC
>NZ_JARAYQ010000147.1:0-21497 GCF_033794505.1 Streptomyces sp. MB09-01
GTGCCACGGAGAATGGTGAGCAGCAGTGGCGCCGCGCGACTGTGTACCCACCATGCGAAGAGCCTACGGCCCCCGCCGGACCCCGTCGGCCCAGCGCGCGCGGCGCCACTGCTGCTCACCATTCTCCGTGGCACAGCACCGCCGACCAGCGCCTGCTCTTCGGGCGCGAGGGCACTGCCGGTAGGCGGAACCGGAGGGTCCGCCTCATCACTGCGCCGGGCCATGACGCTCCCTCAGGCAGGACAAGGGGGCGAAAAGCCGCAAAGCAGGCGCCCATTCCGTCCCCTGGTACGCCCCCTGAGGGACTGCGGCGGGTTCCCGTGAGACGCGGAGTCCAGCTCCCGGAGGGTGCTGGATCGCAAACATGCAGGTCAGAACGTTTCTGCACGCCTGCGAAATGGTGGGGCGGGTGGGACTCGAACCCACGGCCGACGGATTATGAGTCCGCTGCTCTAACCGGCTGAGCTACCGCCCCTTCACGGCGTGGCGCGTACACGTGTGCGCGCCGTCTGCCGCAGCATAGCCGCTCATACGATCTCCTGCCTCGGATGCCTCGCATGATCGGCTTCGCCTGTTCAGAGAGACCGCACTGAGGGCTGCCCGGTTCCCGAATGGGTCAACAAAGAGAAGAAGAGGACCCCGTGGGGCCCTCTTCTTCGTCCTTGCTCCCCCGGCTGGACTCGAACCAGCAACCCTCCGGTTAACAGCCGAATGCTCTGCCAATTGAGCTACAGGGGACCGCGCTCCCCCGACTGGACTCGAACCAGTAACCTGCCGGTTAACAGCCGGCTGCTCTGCCAATTGAGCTACAGGGGATTGCTGCGGTGCATCGAACAGCCCACCTCCGGCCTTGCCGGGGGGCGAGTGCCCGTTGCGAGTCATAGATTAGCGCAAGCAGGGGGGTGCTCCGCCAATCGGTATCGGCAGCAGGCCGGGCACCACACAACGAAGGGTGGCAGGCATGCGGTACAAGGTCACGTTCGTGGTCGGACTGGCCCTCGGGTACGTGCTCGGAACCCGGGCCGGGCGCGAGCGCTACGAGCAGCTGAAGAAGTCCGCGCGCGAGTTCGCGCAGAACCCCGCGGTCCGCAACGCCGCCGAGACCGCGGGCCACACCGGGCGCGAGTACGCCGGCAAGGCCTTCGCCGCGGTGAGCGAGAAGGTCGGCGACGCCGTGCCCGCCTCGCTGGCCGAGCGGGTGCGCGGACTGCGCGACCGGTCCGGGGCCGGCGAGGACGAGTGGGGCACGAGCAACACCTGAGGCGTCCGAGGTCCACGGCATGGGGTTCCCGGGACCTGTGAGGTTCCGGGGGCTCCGGAAAGGCCGAGACGGGCCCCGCGTGCGGCAGAATCCTCCACATGGGGATAGTCGCCGGGCTGGACAGCTCTTCCGCCTTCACACGCATCGTCGTCTGTGACACCGAGACCGGCGCCGTGCTGCGCCAGGGGTACGCCCCCCATCCGCAGCCCACGGCCGAGCCCGACGGCGCGAACCCCCACGAGACCGATCCGCAGGCCTGGCTGCTCTCCCTCGGCGAGGCCGCCGGCGGCGGGCTCCTCGAAGGGGTCCAGGCCATAGGGGTCTCCGCGCAGCAGCACGGCCTGCTGCCGCTGGACCCGCAGGGCGGCCTGGTCCGCGCCGCCCTCGTCGGCAACGACAAGCGCCCCCAGGTCGCCGCCGCCGACCTCACCGAGGCCCTCGGCGGCCGGCACGCCTGGGCGGAGGCGGTGGGCTCGGTCCCGCACGCCGCGCAGCCGGTCGCGAAGCTCGCCTGGCTGGCCCGCAACGAGCCCGAAGCGGCCCGCCGGGTGGCGGTGCTGATGTCCCCGCACGACTGGCTGGTCTGGCAGCTGCTGGGCCGGCCGGCCCGGCGGACCACCGACCGGGGCGGCGCGTCGGGCACCGGGTACTGGTCGGCGGCCTCCGGATCCTGGCGCCCCGACCTGGTGGAGCTGGCGCTCGGGCACCGGGCGCTGCTGCCCGAGGTGCTCGGCCCGGCCGATGCCGCCGGGACCACGCCCGAGGGGCTGCTCATCTCCGCCGGCACCGGAGAGACGATGGCCGCCGCGCTCGGGCTGGGGCTGGGCCCCGGCGACGCGGTGGTCTCGCTCGGTGCCTCCGGGTCGGTGATGGCGGTGCACCACGAGGCGCTGTCGGAGCCGGGCGGGCTGATCACCTCGCTGGCCGACGCCACCGGCATGCACCTGCCGGTGGTGAACACCTCCAATGCCGTACGGGCCCTGCGCGGCACCGCCGAGCTGCTCGGCACCGATCTGGAGGGGCTGTCCGAGCTCGCGCTGAAGTCGACGCCGGGCGCGCACGGTCTCGTACTCCTGCCGTACCTGGAGGGTGAGCGGACGCCGAACCTGCCGCACGCCGCCGGGACCCTGTCGGGGCTGCGCCGGGACTCGATGAAGCCGGAGCACCTGGCCCGGGCCGCTTTCGAGGGCATGCTGTGCGGGCTGGTGGACGCGCTGGACGTGCTGCGCTCGCGCGGGGTCGAGATCCGCCGGGTGTTCCTGCTGGGCGCGGCGGCCGAGCTGCCCGCCGTACAGGCCGCCGCTCCGGGGCTGTTCGGGACGCAGGTCGTCGTACCGGCGCCGGCGGACTACGCGGCGCTGGGCGCGGCCCGGCAGGCGGCCTGGGCGCTCGGGGTGGCGCAGGGCACGCTGGCCCCGCACTCCCCGCCGGTCTGGCCGGCGCCCTCGGCGCAGGTCTTCGAGCCGGGCGAGGAGTTCCCGGCGTGGCAGGGCGTGCGCCAGCAGTACATCGCGACGCGGGAGCAGATCCACCCCGGGGCCTTCTAGGAAGGTCCGCGCCCTGCTCGGGTGGCGGTTCAGGCCAGCTGGGCCGCCACGTGCTTGACCACCGCGTCGAACTCGGCGGTCGGCGAGAAGTCGACGTATTCGGTGTCCTCGAGGGCTTCCGGAGCGTGGCCGGGTGGCCAGTAGAAGGCCTCGCCGGCCGAGTAGACCGTGTCCCCGTCCCTCGTGTGCAGCTTGACGCTGCCCTTGAGCACGTAGCCCCAGTGGGGGCACGCGCACAGGTCGTCCGGCAGTCCCTTGAACGCCGGGCTCATGTCCACGCCCTGGTCGAACCGCACGAACGCGACGGTGAAGTCCCCGCCGATCTCGTGCATGCGCAGTTCCGCCCCGTCGGCTTCGAAGGCGACGGGTGTCTGCTCCCGTGTCGTGGCCGTCATGACTCCTCCACGGCTGTCTGCTCCGGCGGTCCGGAGTTTCCCCCTGGCCCCCGTCCTGCTTCCAGTCTCCCCCCGGCCCCGCCGCCCGGCCCGGCGCGGGACGACCTGGGTCCGGGGCCGCCGGTCTACTCCTTTTGACCGGCCTTTGCGAAATCCGGTGGGGATCGATGGGCCGGTTGGCCCAAGATGGGGTGAACCCCCTCGATCATGCCGACCGGAGCCTGCGCGTGCTCATACGACTTCTGCGGACCCATCTGGGTGCGTACCGGAAACCCATCGCGGTGCTGGTCCTGCTGCAGCTGCTGCAGACCAGCGCCAGCCTCTACCTGCCCACGCTGAACGCCGACATCATCGACAACGGTGTCGTCAACGGCGACACCGGCTACATCCTGCGCTTCGGCGCCCTGATGCTCGGCGTCTCCCTCGTCCAGCTCGTCTGCAACGTCGGAGCCGTCTACTACGGCGCCCGTACGGCGGCGGCCTTCGGCCGGGACGTCCGCGCGGCCGTCTTCGACCGCGTGCAGAGCTTCTCCGCGCGGGAGCTCGGCCAGTTCGGCGCCCCGTCCCTGATCACCCGTACGACGAACGACGTCCAGCAGGTCCAGATGCTGGTGCTGATGACCTTCACCCTGATGGTCTCGGCCCCGATCATGTGCGTCGGCGGCATCGCCATGGCGCTCTCGCTGGACGTGCGGCTGTCGGGCGTCCTGCTCGCCGTGGTCCCGGTGCTCGGGATCTCGGTCGGCGCGATCGTCTTCAAGACGCGGCCGCTGTTCCGCCAGATGCAGGACCGCCTGGACACGGTGAACCGGGTGCTGCGGGAGCAGATCACCGGCAACCGGGTGATCCGGGCCTTCGTCCGCGACGCTTACGAGAAGGACCGTTTCCGTGAGGCCAACGCCGACCTGACCGGCGTCTCGCTGGCCTCCGGCAAGCTCCTGGCGTACATGTTCCCCACGGTCATCGTGGTCGTGAACATCTCCAGCGTCGCCGTCATCTGGTTCGGTGCGATGCGCGTCGACAGCGGCGGCATGGAGATCGGCCAGCTGACGGCCTTCCTCGCCTATCTGATGCAGATCGTGATGGCCGTGATGATGGCCACCTTCATGTTCATGATGGTGCCGCGCGCCGAGGTCTGTGCCGAGCGCATCCAGGAGGTCCTGGACACCGAGTCCAGCGTGGTGCCGCCCACCGACCCGGTGCGCGAACTCGCCCGCCGCGGGCGCCTGGAGCTGCGCGGCGCGGACTTCCGCTACCCGGGCGCCGAGGCCCCGGTGCTGCGCGGGGTGGACCTGGTGGCCCGCCCCGGCGAGACCACGGCGGTGATCGGCTCGACCGGAAGCGGCAAGTCCACGCTGCTGGGCCTGGTCCCGCGGCTGTTCGACGCGACCGGCGGCGAGGTGCTGGTCGACGGGGAGGACGTGCGCCGGCTCGACCCGGAGCTGCTGGCCAAGACGGTCGGCATGGTTCCGCAGAAGCCGTACCTGTTCTCCGGGACCATCGCCTCCAACCTGCGCTACGGGCGCCCGGACGCGAGTGACGAAGAGCTGTGGCAGGCGCTGGAAGTGGCGCAGGCCAAGGAGTTCGTGTCCGCACTGGAGGGCGGCCTGGAGGCCCCCGTCACCCAGGGCGGAACCAATGTCTCCGGCGGCCAGCGCCAGCGCCTGGCCATCGCCCGCACCCTGGTGCAGCGTCCGGAGATCTACCTCTTCGACGACTCCTTCTCGGCCCTGGACTACGCGACGGACGCGGCGCTGCGCGCGGCGCTCTCCCGCGAGACCGAGGACGCGACCGTGGTCATCGTCGCCCAGCGGGTCTCCACGATCCGCGACGCCGACCGGATCGTCGTCCTGGACGGGGGCCGGGTCGTGGGCGAGGGACGCCACCACGAGCTGATGGCCGGCAACGAGACCTACCGGGAGATCGTGCTCTCCCAGCTGACGGAGGCGGAGGCCGCATGAGCGGGCCCGGAGGACGGATGATGATGGGGCCGGCCCAACGGTCCATGGACTTCAAGGGCTCGGGGAAGCGGCTGCTGCGTCAGCTCGCGCACGACCGGGCCAAGATCTGGGGCATGGTCGCGGCCGTGGTCGGCAGCGTCGGCTGCGCGGTGGTCGGCCCGAAGATCCTGGGCGAGGCCACCGACCTGGTCTTCGCGGGGATCGTCGGCCGGGAGATGCCGGCCGGGACCACCAAGCAGCAGGCGCTGGACGGGCTGCGCGCCCGGGGCCAGGACGGCATGGCGGACATGCTCGCCGGGACCGACTTCACCCCGGGGCAGGGCATCGACTTCGGCGCCGTCGGGGTCGTGGCGATCTGGGCGCTGGTGGTCTTCACCCTGGCCGGCCTGCTGATGCTGGTCGCGACGCGGCTGTCGAACCACGTCATGAACGGCACCGTCTACCGGATGCGCGAGGAGCTCCAGGCGAAGCTGTCGCGGCTGCCGCTGTCGTACTTCGACCAGCAGAAGCGCGGCGAGGTGCTGAGCCGGGCGACCAACGACATCGACAACATCGGCCAGACGCTCCAGCAGACGATGGGTCAGCTGCTCAACTCGCTGCTGACGATCGTCGGCGTGCTCGCCATGATGTTCTGGATCTCGCCGCTGCTGGCGCTGGTCGCCCTGGTGACCGTGCCGCTCTCGGTCTTCGTCGCGGCGAAGATCGGCAAGAAGTCGCAGCCGCAGTTCGTGGCGCAGTGGAAGACGACCGGCGCGCTCAACGCCCACGTCGAGGAGATGTACTCGGGGCACAGCCTGGTCAAGGTCTTCGGCCGGCAGAAGGAGTCCGCGGCCGTCTTCGCCGAGCAGAACGAGGCGCTCTACCGGGCCTCCTTCAAGGCGCAGCTGGTCAGCGGCATCATGCAGCCGGTGATGTTCTTCATCTCGAACATCAACTACGTGCTGATAGCCGTCGTCGGCGGGCTCCGGGTCGCCTCCGGCACCCTGTCGATCGGTGACGTGCAGGCCTTCATCCAGTACTCGCGGCAGTTCTCCATGCCGCTGACGCAGGTCGCCTCGATGGCGAACCTCGTGCAGTCCGGCGTCGCCTCGGCGGAGCGGGTCTACGAGCTGCTGGACGCGTCGGAGCAGGATGCGGACGCCGCGGTGCCGGAGCGTCCGGAGGAGCTCCGCGGCCAGGTCACCTTCGACAAGGTGGCCTTCCGCTACGAGCCGGACAAGCCGCTGATCGAGAACCTCTCGCTGTCGGTCGAGCCGGGTCACACCGTCGCGATCGTCGGCCCGACGGGCGCCGGCAAGACGACGCTGGTGAACCTGCTGATGCGGTTCTACGAGGTCACGGGCGGGGAGATCGCCCTCGACGGGGTGGACATCGCGAAGATGACGCGCGAGGAACTGCGCGCCGGCATCGGCATGGTGCTCCAGGACACCTGGCTGTTCGGCGGCACCATCGCCGAGAACATCGCCTACGGTGCCTCGCGCGAGGTCACGCGCTCCGAGATCGAGGAGGCGGCGCGGGCCGCGCACGCGGACCGTTTCATCCGCACCCTGCCGGAGGGCTACGACACCGTCCTGGACGACGAGGGCGCGGGCGTCAGCGCGGGCGAGAAGCAGCTGATCACCATCGCCCGGGCGTTCCTTTCGGATCCGGTGATCCTGGTGCTCGACGAGGCGACGAGCTCGGTGGACACCCGTACCGAGGTGCTGATCCAGAAGGCGATGGCGCGGCTCGCGCACGGGCGTACGTCCTTCGTGATCGCGCACCGGCTGTCCACGATCCGCGACGCGGACGTGATCCTGGTGATGGAGAGCGGCTCGATCGTGGAGCAGGGCACCCACGAGGAGCTGCTGGCGTCGGACGGTGCGTACGCGCGGCTGTACGCGGCGCAGTTCGCGCAGGCGGTGGTCGAGGTCGAGTAGCGCGGGCGGCCGTCATGGCCGACGGCCCGGGCCGGTCGGGGGCGCCTTCCGGGGCGCCCCCTGCCGCACTCAGTCCAGGTAGCCCCTGAGCTGGTCGGCGAAGGCGTGGTCGCGGAGCTTGTTGAGGGTCTTGGACTCGATCTGGCGGATCCGTTCGCGGGTCACGCCGAAGATCCGGCCGATCTCCTCCAGGGTGCGCGGCCGCCCGTCGGCGAGCCCGTAGCGGAGCTGGACGACCTTGCGCTCGCGTTCGCCGAGGGTCGACAGGACGGCTTCCAGGTGCTCGCGCAGCAGGAAGAACGCGGCCGATTCCACGGGGGAGGCGGCGTCCCCGTCCTCGATGAGGTCGCCGAGGGCGACGTCGTCCTCCTCGCCGACCGGCGCGTGCAGGGAGACCGGTTCCTGGGCGAGGCGGAGCACTTCCATGACCCGTTCGGGGGTCAACTCCAGGTGGACGGCGACCTCTTCGGCCGTGGGCTCGTACCCGCGCTCCTGGAGCATGCGGCGCTGGACGCGCACGACGCGGTTGATCAGCTCGACGACGTGGACGGGCACGCGGATGGTCCGGGCCTGGTCGGCGAGGGCCCGGGACATCGCCTGCCGGATCCACCAGGTGGCGTAGGTGGAGAACTTGTACCCGCGGGCGTAGTCGAACTTCTCGACGGCGCGGATGAGCCCGAGGTTCCCCTCCTGCACGAGGTCGAGCATGGTGAGCCCGCGGCCGACGTAGCGCTTCGCGACGGAGACGACGAGCCGCAGGTTCGACTCGATGAGCCGGCGTTTGGCCATCCGCCCCATGACGACGAGCTTGTCGAGGTCCAGGGCGAGCCGGGAGTCGAGGTCGGGGGTGTTGCCGAGCTTCTCCTCGGCGAACAGCCCGGCTTCGACGCGCCGCGCGAGGTCCACCTCCTCGGCGGCGGTCAGGAGGGGGATCCTGCCTATCTCGCGGAGGTACTGACGGAACAGATCGGCGGAGGGCCCCGCTCCGCCCCCGCCGTCGCTGCTCCGCCTGCGCGGCGCGGGCACCGGATCGATCAGCTCCGGTACCTCTGGCTCTTCGTCCACGGCCTTGGCCTCCGAGGACTCGCTCACGTTCACGGTCAGGGTCCGGGTCTGCACGGGGGCGACCTCCAGGGCTCCGAGGACGGGGGCACCGCCCTCAGTGTGGGGTACGACACATCGCGGCCACGAGGGGCGTGCGAGCACTTTCTGAGTCCGGTGCGTGACCGGATGGTTACCCCCCGGCGAGAACCCCGATGCGGATCGGACGCATGTCCGAGATGATCGGCCCCATGTCTGAGTACGAAACCCACGTGACGGTGCGCTGCGCGGACGGGGCGGCCCTGGACCGCCTCGACGCCTGGGGCCGGGCGCGGGATCTGAAGGTCACGCACATCGTGCTGGCGCGGGGCCGGATGGTGTCCCAGCCGATGCTGACGCTGCGGGACCGCACGAGCCACGAGAGCCTGGTCCCGCAGCTGCGGGCGGACGGCTTCGACCCGGTGCGCGTCAAGGTGGAGACGGTCCCGTGGACCACGGACGCGCCGGGCCCGGGCGGCGGCTACTTCGAGCACCACCTCAAGCTGCGGCTCCCGGCAGACTTCGACCGGGCGGCCCTGGAGTCCCTGGTGACCCCGCACGGCGCCCACCTGTCGTGGAACGCCCGCCGCATCCTGGCCGGGGGCGGGCACGAGCGGTTCGTCACCCAGCGGTGGCGGGGGGCGGCGGCGGGGGCGACGGCCGCGTGCGACGCGCTGGTCGCGGCGCTCGGCTCGGCCGGGTTCGAGATCCGCTCCGAGGAGCGGGAGTTCGTGCTCTACGACAGCGACCTGTCGGTGGACGACGGGTGGATCACCGAGGAGGGGACGGCCGCATGAGCGGGAACAGCGTCGAGGCCGCGGCCAACGCCGAGTGGCGGCGCCGGCAGTACGAGTTGCCGGGCACGTCGACGGCCGGTCTGGACACCCCGGGCCGGCCGGCGGACCGGGTCTTCGACCCCGCGCTCAAGCACTTCGCCTCCGGGTACCGGGTCCTGGACACGGTCGTCGACCCCGCGCTGCGCCCCGCCTGGCAGGCCGCCCGGCGCACGGCGCTCGACGTGGTCGCGCACGGGGTCGCCCGGTCCGGGTGGGCGGACTCGCTGGTGCTGCGCGGCAGCACGCTCATGTCCGGGTGGTTCGGCGCAGCGGCGCGGGAGCCGCACGACCTGGACTTCGTGGTCGTCCCGCAGGACTGGGGGATCGAGGAGCCGCGGACGGGCCGGCTGCTGGCGGCCGTCGCGGAGGCGGCCGAGCGGGCCGCCTCCGAACACGGGCTGGTGATCGCGGCCGACGCGGCGGTGTCCGAGGACATCTGGACCTACGAGCGCGTCCCCGGCCGCCGGCTGGTCCTGCCGTGGTCCGCCCCGGGACTGCCCGGAGGCCAGGTCCAGCTGGACTTCGTCTTCAACGAGCGGCTCCCCGCGCCGCCGGAGCCGGCCGACGTCTCCGGGGTCCGCCTCCAGGCGGCCACGCCGGAACTCTCCCTGGCCTGGAAGCTGGTCTGGCTCGCCACCGACATGTACCCGCAGGGCAAGGACCTCTACGACGCGGTCCTGCTCGCCGAGCGCTGCACGGCGCCCTACGAGCTGGTCCGCACGGTCTTCCGGGAGTCGGGCGAGTTCTTCCCGCCGGAGGCGCCGTGGGACGCCCCCGTGACCCTGGAGGCGTTCTCCGAGGTCAAGTGGGCCGACTGGGACACCTTCCGGTCGGAGTACCCGGGGCTGCCGGGCTCCGCCGAGTCCTACGCCGAGCGGCTGCTGGCGGCGCTGGCGCCGACGTTCGAGGCGGGCGCGGGATGAGTTCGTGGCGGGAGTTCGGCAGGGAGGGCACGCACCTGCCGAGCGAGCCGCTGGACGAGGAGGGGCGGGCGGCCCGGTGCCTGCCCGGCCCGACCTTCGCGGACGCCCCCTGATCAGGCCGGCTCCACCCGGACCGCGCACACCTTGAACTCCGGCATCCGGGAGACCGGGTCGAGGGCCGGATTGGTCAGCGTGTTGGCGCGGCCCTCGCCCGGCCAGTGGAAGGGCATGAACACCGTGTCCGCGCGGATGGTGTCGGTGATCCGGGCCGGGGCCACCGCCCGGCCGCGGCGGGAGGTCACCGCCAGCGGGCTGCCGTCGACCGCTCCGATGCGGGCGGCGAGGCGCGGGTGCAGTTCAACGAAGGGGCCGGGGGCGGCGGCGTTGAGCTCCTCCACCCGGCGTGTCTGGGCGCCCGACTGGTACTGGGCGACCACGCGCCCGGTGGTGAGCAGCACCGGGTAGTCCGCGTCGGGGACCTCGTCGGCGTCGCGGTGGGAGACGGGGACGAAGCGGGCCCGGCCGTCCTCGGTGGCGAAGCGTTCCAGGAAGAGGCGCTCGGTCCCCGCGGAGCCCTCGGGGCACGGCCAGAAGACGCCCTGTTCGGCCTCGATGCGGGCGTAGGTGATGCCCGAGTAGTCCGCCGGGCCGCCTGCGGAGGCCCGGCGCAGTTCCTCGAAGACCTCCTCCGGGGAGGTCGGGAAGCCCTTCTCGATGCCCATGCGGGCGGCGAGCCCGTGGAGCACGTCCAGGTCGCTGCGGACGCCCGCGGGCGGGCTCAGGGCGCGGCGGCGGAGCAGGACGCGGCCTTCGAGGTTGGTGGTGGTTCCGGTCTCCTCGGCCCACTGGGTGACCGGGAGGACCACGTCGGCGAGGGCCGCGGTCTCGGAGAGCACGACGTCGGCGACCGCGAGGAAGTCCAGCGAGCGGATGCGGTCCTCGATGTGGGAGGCGCGGGGGGCGGAGACCACCGGGTTGGAGCCCATCAGGAGCAGGGCCCGCACGTCCGTGCCGAGGGCGTCGAGGAGCTCGTAGGCGCTGCGGCCGGGGCCGGGGAGGTCGTCGGGGTCGACGCCCCAGACCTCCGCCACGTGCGCGCGGGCCGCGGGGTCGGTCAGCTTGCGGTATCCGGGGAGCTGGTCGGCCTTCTGGCCGTGCTCGCGGCCGCCCTGGCCGTTGCCCTGCCCGGTGAGGCAGCCGTAGCCGGAGAGCGGGCGGCCGGCCCGGCCGGTGGCCAGGCAGAGGTTGATCCAGGCGCCGACGGTGTCGGTGCCCTTGGACTGCTGCTCCGGGCCGCGGGCAGTGAGGACCATGGCGGATTCCGGGGCGCAGAACATCTCGGCCGCCGCGCGGAGCTTGGGGACGGGTACGCCGGTGATGCGTTCGACCAGTTCCGGCCAGTGGGCCATGGCGGCCGCCCGGGCCTCCTCCCAGCCGGTGGTGCGCCCGGCGATGAACTCCTCGTCGGTCCTGCCTTCGGCGACCACCAGGTGCAGCAGGCCCAGGGCGAGCGCGAGGTCGGTTCCCGGGCGCGGGGCCAGGTGCAGGTCGGCCTGGTCGGCGGTGCGGGTGCGGCGCGGGTCTATGACGATCAGGGTCCCGCCGTTGGCCTTGAGCTCGGTGAGGTAGCGCAGGGCGGGCGGCATGGTCTCGGCCAGGTTCGAGCCGACGAGGATCACGCAGCCGGTGCGCGGGATGTCCTCCAGCGGGAAGGGCAGCCCGCGGTCGAGCCCGAAGGCCCGCTGGTGCGCGGCGGCGGCCGAGGACATGCAGAACCGGCCGTTGTAGTCGATCTGCGAGGTGCGCAGGGCGACGCGGGCGAACTTGCCGAGCGCGTACGCCTTCTCGTTGGTGAGCCCGCCGCCGCCGAAGACTCCGACCGCGTCCGGGCCGTACGCGCGGCCCGTGCGGGCGAGGCCCTCGGCGACGGCGTCGAGGGCCTCCTCCCAGGTGGCCGGCTCCAGCCGCCCGGCGTGGGTGCGGACGAGCGGTCCGGTCAGGCGCACCCGGGAGGAGAGCAGGGCGGGGGCGGTGCGGCCCTTGCCGCACAGCGCGCCCCGGTTGACGGGGAAGTCGGCACGTTCCTCCACCGTCACGCCCGCGCCGCCCGGCTCGGGGCGCAGGTTCATCCCGCACTGCAGCGCGCAGTACGGGCAGTGCGTGGCGGTGGCGGCGGTGGCGACGTCCGGGGTGTGCATGACGCCAGCGTGAGTCCGCGGTGTTACACCGGCCGCCACCCCGCGTTACGAGTCGGGGTGCTCTGCCTCAGCGGCCCGGCCCGGGCGCGGTGAGGCCCGGCGGCCGCGGTGAGGCCGGCGGCCGCGGTGAGGCCGGCGGCCGCGGTGAGGCCGGCGGCCGCGGTGAGGCGGGGCAGGGCTCACCGGCCGGTGAGGTGCTTCACCGTCGGGCCCGCCGTCCAGCCGCCGTCGACGGCGAGTTCGGCGCCCGTCATGTAGGCCGCGGCGTCCGAGAGCAGGAAGGCGACCGCGGCGGCGATCTCCTCGGGGGCGCCGACGCGGCCCATCGGGGTGCCGGGGTAGTTGCCCTCGCCGGCCTGGATGCCGATGGGGGCGGTCATCGGGGTCAGGGTCATGCCGGGGTGCACCGAGTTCACGCGGATCCGGGCCTCCGCGAGTTCGACGGCGCCGATCTTCGACAGGCCGCGCACGCCCCACTTGGAGGCTCCGTAGCCGGCGGTGAGGGCGAGGCCGGTCAGGCCGGCGGCGACGAGATGTTGACGATGGAGCCGCCGCCGTTCGCGCGCAGCAGCGGGACGGCCGTCTTGATGCCGATGAACACGCCGACCAGGTTGATCTCCACGACCCGGCGGAAGTGCTCGACGCTCTCGTGCTCCAGGAACTGGCCGGTGCTGATGCCCGCGTTGTTCACCAGGCCGTCCACGCGGCCGAACTCGCCGACCGCGTACTCCAGCGCCGCCTGCCAGTCCGCCTCGCTGGTCACGTCGTGCCGCAGGAACCGCGCCGCGCCGCCGAGCTTCGCGGCCGTCCCGGCGCCCTCCGCCTCCAGCACGTCGGTGATCAGCACCCTGCCGCCGCCGTCCACCACGGCCTGCGCGGCCGCGGCGCCCAGGCCGCGCGCCCCACCGGTGATGACGACGGCCTTGTCGCTCAGATCCACCACGGCCACGGTTCCCCACCCCTGATGCTCGTACGGACGGACCGGCCCCCCGATGTAGCGACCCCCGAATATGACTATTCGAAATAGCCGATGCGCGCGTCAGTCTGCCAGAGCGGCCAGGGCCCGCGACACCCCCTGCTCCTTCGGTCCCAGGAACCGCGGGGCGGGCTTGAAGGCCGCGTCCAGCGCCGCCTTGCCGGCCGCCAAGACCTCGCGGGCCTCGCCGTAGTACCAGGTGGCGTCGTGCACGTCGGCCACCCCGACGCCGTACGAGTCCAGGCCCGCCGCCTGGCAGAGGGCGACGGCCCGGCGGATGTGGAAGCCCTGGGTGACCAGCACGGCCCGCTCGACCCCGAAGATCTCCTTGGCCCGCACGCAGGAGTCCCAGGTGTCGAAGCCGGCGTAGTCGCTGACGATCTGCGTGTCCGGCACCCCCTGCGCCGTGAGGTACGTCCGCATCGCGTTCGGCTCGTCGTACTCGGTGCGGCTGTTGTCCCCGGTGACCAGCACGACCTTGACCTTGCCGGTGCGGTAGAGCTCGGCGGCGGCGTCGAGCCGGTCGGCCAGGTAGGGGGTGGGCCGGGTCCCCAGCAGGCCGGCCCCGAACACCACGGCGACCTCGGACGCCGGTGCGTCGGCCGTGGTGTGCAGCCGGTCGGCGGCCACCGCGTGCATCCACGCCGAGGGCAGCAGCGCCAGCACGCAGCCCGCCATGACGGCCTGCACCGCCAGCCTCCGGGCCCGTACGGTGCGCAGCGCGGCCGCCGTCCGGCTCCACGTGACTCTCGGCAGGCGCGGTCCGCGCATCATCCATCCCCTGGTGTCTCGACTGCTGGTCCCCTGGTCAGGACGCTGCGGAGGGCCGCTTGGTTCACCCGGGCCGCCCGGCCGAGACGGCCGGGCGCCCCCTCGGCCGGGGCGTGCCCGGTCCCCGGACGGGGGCCGGAGCCGTCCCCGGCGAAGGCACGCCCCAATTCCCCGGCGAAGACGCCCGGCTCCCCGGCGAAGGCCGGGGCGGCCGCCCGACAGCCGCGCGGACGGGCCTGTGAGCACCCGGCAAACACCCGTCACCCCCGCGCAACGCACCGGCAATGTCCGGCGCGCAGGATCGGTTCATGAAGGAGCCGGTGCACCCTCCCGAGTTTCCCGCCCTCCCCTTCGACAGTGCGGCCGAGCTCCTCGGCCGCATCACCCTCCAGCTGGGCACCCAGCTCAGCGGCCTGCGCCGACCTGGAGTCCGCCCATGCAGCCCACCCTCGTCGCAGTGGCCCACGGCAGCCGTGACCCGCGCGCCCTGCACACCGCCCTCGCCCTCCTCGAACGGGTCCGCGAGCTCCGTCCCCGCCTCGAGGTCCGGCTCGGCCACATCGAACTGAACGAGCCGCTGCTCGACTCCGTCCTCGGGGAGCTGCGGGGGGCGGCGGTGCTCGTGCCGCTGCTGCTCGGCCGGGGGTACCACGTCAAGCGCGACCTGCCCGCGGCCGCCGCCGGCGCCGCGCACCTGCGCACCCGCATCGCCGCCCCGCTGGGCCCGCATCCGCTGCTCGTCGAGGCCCTGTACGAAAGGCTCGTGGAGGCCGGCTGGACCGCCGGCACGGCCGTCGTGCTCGCCGCCGCCGGTTCCCGCGACCCGGACTCGGCGGCCGACACCGGCCGCACCGCCGCCCTGCTCGCCGAACGCCTCGGCGGCGTCCCGGTGGTCGCGGCCTACGCCTCCGCCGCCGCGCCGAACGTCCCCGAGGCGGTCCGGGCCCTGGCCGCCCGCGGCCACCACCGGACGGCCGTGGCCTCGTACTTCGCCGCTCCCGGCCGGTTCGCCGCGCAGACCGCCGCCGCGGCGCCCGCGCTCGCCGCCGCCCCGCTGGGCGACCACCCGGCCCTGGCCCGCCTGTTGCTGCGCCGCTACGACGAGGCCTGCGCCCGGCCCGCGCGGCCCGCCCTGCCCGTACGGCCGGAACTCGTCTCCGCCTGATCCCGGTTTGTCAGTCATTCCGGTTACCGTCTCTTCCATGGAAGGCACCGCGCACGCCCCCGCAGACGACCACGACGACCTCTACGACGCCTCCGACACCGAGCGCTGGGCCGCCGAGCCCGACAAACGGCCCGGCCGGACCGCCTTCCAGCGCGACCGCGCCCGTGTGCTGCACTCCGCCGCGCTGCGCCGCCTCGCCGGGAAGACCCAGGTCGTCACCCCCGGCACCCGCTCGTACGACTGGGACGCGAGTCCCCGTACCCGCCTCACCCACTCCCTGGAGTGCGCCCAGGTCGGCCGGGAGCTCGGCGCCGCGCTCGGCTGCGACCCCGACCTGGTCGAAGCCGCCTGCCTCTCGCACGACATGGGCCACCCGCCCTTCGGTCACAACGGCGAGGAGGCGCTCAACGAGTTCGCCAAGGACTGCGGGGGCTTCGAGGGAAACGCACAGTCGCTGCGCCTGCTGACCCGGCTGGAGCCCAAGCGGTTCGTGCCCGATCCGGCGAGCGGCGAACTCGTCAGCGTCGGCCTCAACCTGACCCGGGCCTGCCTGGACGCCGCCACCAAGTACCCCTGGGCCCGCGGGGACCACCCCACCGACCCCGGCTCGGTGAAGTTCGGCGCGTACGAGGACGACCTGCCGGTCTTCGCGTGGCTGCGCCGGGGCGCGCCCGCGGACCGCAAGTGCTTCGAGGCGCAGGTCATGGACTGGGCCGACGACGTCGCCTACTCCGTCCACGACTTCGAGGACGGCCTGCACGCCGGCCACCTCGACCCCAACCTCCTCTTCGCCGAGCCGGAGCGCACCGCGATCTGGCGGGTCGCCATCGGCCGCTATGTGCCCGCCGACACCGAGCCGGAGGAGCTGCGGGCCGCCCTCGACCGGCTGATGGAGGAGGAGTGGTGGCCGCACGGGTACGACGGTTCGGCCGTCGCCCAGGCCCGGCTGAAGGACGCCACGAGCCAGCTGATCGGCCGTTTCTGCCTGGCCGCCGAGGGCGCCACCCGTGAGGCGTACGGTTCCGGCCGCCTCACCCGGTACGGAGCCGAACTCGTGGTCCCGCGCGAGGCGCGCAACGAGTGCGCGGTGCTCAAGGCGGTCGCCGACCTGTACGTCATGCAGCGCGACGAGCAGGAGCGGATCCGCGCCGACCAGCGCATCGTCCTGGCCGAACTGGCGGAGGCGGTCAGCGCCCGGGCCCCCGAAGGGCTGGACCCGCAGTTCCGGGCGATCTTCGACGCGGCCCCGGACGACAGGGCCAGGAAACGGGCGGTCATCGACCAGATCGCGTGTCTCACCGACGCATCCGCCCGTTCCCTGCACGCACGTCTCACGCGGCGCACCCGACGCGCCGAGGGGTGAGCCGATCGAGCCACTCCCCCTTCACGCGGCAGGCTCAGTGCGGGACGCTCGCATGTGGTCGCATGTGGCGAAGAGGTTATGAGGAGGCATCAGGTGGTCGACGCACACCGGACATTCGTCATCGTCGGCGCAGGGCTCGCCGGAGCGAAGGCGGCCGAAACGCTGAGGTCCGAGGGGTTCACGGGGCGGGTGATCCTGATCGGCGACGAGCGCGACCATCCGTACGAACGGCCCCCGCTGTCCAAGGGCTACCTGATGGGCAAGGAGGACCGCGAGAGCGTCTTCGTCCACGAGCCGTCCTGGTACGCGGCCTCCGACGTCGAGCTGCACCTCGGCCAGCCGGCCGTCCAGCTCGACCGGGACGCCAAGAAGGTGGTCCTCGGCGACGGCACGGTCCTGCACTACGACAAGCTGCTGCTGGCCACCGGTGCCGAGCCGCGCCGCCTGGACATCCCCGGCACGGGCCTCGCGGGGGTGCACCACCTGAGGCGCCTCGCGCACGCCGAGCGGCTGAAGGGGGTCCTCGCCGGACTGGGGCGGGACAACGGCCACCTGCTCATCGCGGGCGCCGGATGGATCGGCCTGGAGGTCGCCGCCGCGGCCCGCGGGTACGGCGCGGAGGTCACCGTGGTCGAGCCGGAGGCCACGCCGCTGCACGCGGTGCTCGGCCCGGAGATCGGCCGGCTCTTCGGTGACCTGCACGCCGATCACGGGGTGCGGTTCCACTTCGGGTCGCGGCTGACGGAGATCGTGGGCCACGACGGCATGGTGCTGGCCGCCCGTACGGACGACGGGGAGGAGCACCCGGCGCACGCGGTGCTGGCCGCGATCGGGGCCGCGCCGCGGACCGCGCTCGCCGAGACCTCCGGGCTGGCCCTGGTCGACCGGGAGCACGGCGGCGGCATCGCGGTGGACGAGTCCCTGCGCACCTCCGACCCGGACATCTTCGCGGTCGGGGACGTGGCCGCCGCCCACCACCCGGTGCTCGGGACCCGGCTGCGGGTCGAGCACTGGGCGAACGCGCTGAACGGCGGGCCGGCCGCCGCGCGGGCGATGCTGGGCCACGCGGTCAGCTACGACCGGGTGCCGTACTTCTTCTCGGACCAGTACGACGTCGGTCTGGAGTACTCGGGGTACGCGCCGCCCGGCGGCTACGACCAGGTGCTGATCCGCGGTGACGCGGGCAAGCGGGAGTTCATCGCCTTCTGGCTGTCCGAGGGGCGGGTGCTGGCCGGGATGAACGTGAACGTGTGGGACGTCACCGACCACATCCAGGCCCTGATCAGGTCGAAGGCGCCGGTGGACCGGGAGGCCCTTTCGGACCCGTCGGTTCCGCTCTCCTCGCTGATCGGAGGCTAGGGACCGCCCGGGGGGCTGACGGGATTGCCGGCGCCCGGCCGTAGACTTCACGGGTGGCTGGACGGATCAACGACGACGACGTGAAGGCGGTACGGGACGCGGTCCCGATCGACGCCGTGGTCTCCGAGTACCTCCAGCTACGCAACGCGGGCGGCGGCAACCTCAAGGGCCTCTGCCCCTTCCACGACGAGAAGTCCCCGTCCTTCCAGGTCAGCCCCAGCAAGGGCCTGTACCACTGCTTCGGCTGCCAGGCGGGCGGGGACACCCTCGACTTCGTCATGAAGATCGACCACCTCTCCTTCTCGGAGGCCGTCGAGCGCCTGGCCGGCCTGGCCGGCATCACCCTGCGGTACGAGGAGGGCGGCTACACCTCCGGCACCAGCGGCCGCGGTGACCGCATCCGGCTGGTCGAGGCCCACAAGGCCGCCGCCCAGTTCTACGTCGACCAGCTCGGCAGCCCCGAGGCGGAGATCGGCCGCAAGTTCCTCGCGGAGCGCGGCTTCGACCAGGCCGCGGCCACGCACTTCAGCGTGGGCTACAGCCCGGCCGGCTGGGACCACCTGACCCGCTTCCTGCGCGGCAAGGGCTTCACCGACAAGGAACTGATCACCTCCGGGCTCGCCCAGGACAGCCGCAGCGGCAAGCCCATCGACCGCTTCCGCGGGCGGCTGATGTGGCCGATCCGCGACATCAGCGGCGAGGTGGTCGGCTTCGGCGCGCGCAAGCTGCGCGACGACGACAACGGACCGAAGTACCTGAACACGCCGGAGACGGCGATCTACAAGAAGTCCCAGGTCCTCTACGGCATCGACCTGGCCAAGAAGGAGATCGCGAAGACCTCGCGGGCCGTGGTGGTCGAGGGCTACACGGACGTGATGGCCTGCCACATGGCCGGGGTCACCACCGCGATCGCCACCTGTGGCACCGCCTTCGGCGGGGACCACATCAAGATCCTGCGCCGGCTGCTGATGGACAACGCCACCGCCGAGGTGATCTTCACCTTCGACGGCGACGCGGCGGGCCAGAAGGCGGCGCTGCGCGCCTTCGAGGACGACCAGAAGTTCGCCGCGGAGACCTCGATCACCATCGCCCCCGGCGGGATGGACCCCTGCGACCTGCGCCTCGCGCAGGGGGACGCGGCCGTGGCCGGCCTGGTGGAGGCCCGGACACCGCTGTTCGAGTTCGCCCTGAGGCACATCGTGTCCCGGCACAACCTGGAGAACCCGGCGGGGCGTGCGGCCGCGCTGGCCGAGGCCGCGCCGGTCGTCGCGAGCATCAAGGACCTCTCGATCCAGCACGAGTCGGCGGTCCAGCTGGCGGGGATGCTGGGCATCCTCGACGAGCAGTTCGTGGTCAAGCGGGTCGCGCAGCTGGCGCGGTGGGCCCGGGACCGCGGCAACCAGCCTCAGCAGCAGGGCCGGGGCCGACCCCAGGAGGCGGCCCCCACCACCCCGCCGCCGGTCGGTGGCGGACCCGCCCTGAACCTGCGCAGCCCCGCCCACCGCACCGAGCGGGAGCTGCTCAAGCTGGCGCTCCAGCGGCCTGCGCTGGTCTCCCCCGCGTTCGACGCGTACGGGATCGACGAGTTCACCGCCCCGCCCTACGCCGCGGTCCGCCAGGCCATCCAGGACGCGGGCGGCGCCTCGCAGGCCGCCGACGACTACCTGGCCCGGGTCCGCGACGCCGCCCCGAACGACACCGTCCGCGCGATGGTCACGGAGCTGGCGGTGGAGGCCATCCACGCCAAGACGGTGGACGAGGTCTACGCCGGGGTCCAGCTGGTCCAGGTCCGCCTGCGCGCCGTCGACCGCCGGGTCCTCGAGATCCAGGGCGCCATGACCCGCCTGAGCCCGCAGGCCCCGCCGGAGCAGCACGCGGCGGTCCAGGAGGAGCTGTGGGTGCTCCAGCAGTACGGCCAGCGGCTGCGCAACCGGGGGGCCGAAGGTCTCTGACCGCGGCTACGTCGCGGAGGTGCCCCGGCGCACGAACCAGTCGCCGCCCGGTATCTCGGTCCCCGATTCCCGCAGGTCGCGGGCGAGCAGCGGGGCCGCCAGATAGACCCAGGCCCGGACCGGGGTGCCGTCGGGGCGCAGGGCCCGGCGGGCGATCCGGTCGTAGACGTTCCCCGGGCGGCCCGGGCCCCCGTACTCCTCGAGCAGATCCAGCGCGGCCAGCAGTTCCCCGTACGCGCCCGGCTCCGCCGTGATCAGCTCCCCCACGACGGCCGCGCCGGGCCGGTGGACCGCGAACGGGTATCCGGGGCCGTCGTAGAGCACCGCGTCCGGGAGGGTGGCGGGCTCCTCCGAGGCCGTGCGGCCGCGCAGGAACAGGCCGTGGTTGACCTCGCCGGGGCGCAGGGTCCCGTAGACGAAGAACGGGAGCGGGGCGGTCGGGTCTTGTGGCCGTTCGACCGATGTCACGGGGCCCTCCCTCGGGGTAGGGCGCAGCGTCCGCCGGCCGGGCCGACGGTCCCGACTTCGCTGCGCCCCACCACCGTACGCACCGCTGTTGCACGACCTCCCGGTGCCCGTGACCCGCGCCGTCCAGCGTCGGCTTCCTCCCCCTACCACCCCACGGTTCTGCGTCCATGACTGCTTCGTCCCGCCGCCCGCTCGCCGCCCTCCTGTGCGCCTGCGCACTCGCCGTCGGCGGCTGCGCCGCGCCCGGCGGCGGGCTCGGGGCCGGCACGCCCGCGCCGCCCGTGTCGCCCCAGCCGCACCCCGAACCGCTGTGGTCCGCCCGGGACTCGGCGCCCGGCGCCGCGGTGGGCCGGCAGGAGCCGCCGCCGACGCCGCTGAAGAACGCGCCCGAGGCGGGGGCGGACGGGCTCCTCGGAGTGGACCCGACGGAGGTCGCGCGCGCCGACCGCGGCTGCGGCCGTACCTCGGCGAGGGCTCCTCCCCCCGGGCGCCGGCCCGGGCCGGCGCCCGGCCGCTCCGACCCGGCCGCCCCGACCCGGCCCGCGCCGGCCCGCACGCGGCGGGAGTCACCCGGACGGCGCGGACGGCCCGGATGGCGGTACGACCGGCCTTGACCTGCGGATACGGCTCGCGCGTGGACCGCGTACGGGCAGACCTGACGGGACATCAGCAGGCGCGCGGCGGGCGGCCCGGGTTATCTCGGAAGCACGACCCCGTGTCTTCAGGAGAGTCCCCATGCGCCGACGTACCGCACACGTGCTGACCGCGACCGCGCTGACCGCCGCCGCGTTCACCGGGCCGGTCGCCGGCGCGGTCGCCGCCGTGGACCTGGGCATGCTGGGCTTCGCGCCCGGGGACTTCGCCCCGCTGGAGGTGTGGCCCAAGTCCGCCGCCCCCGGCGCCACCGTCACCGTGAACACCACCGCCTGCGGGTCCGGCAGCCACGCCGAGGGCGATGCCACCACCGTCGGCGGCGGCCGGTTCAAGCTGGTCCCGGGCACCCACAAGGAGGTGGTCGTGGGGCAGTTCCAGGTGGCCCACGGCACCCGGCCCGGCACCTACGGCATCGGCGCGACCTGCGCGAACGGCAAGTTCGCCACCGGCGACCTGGTCGTCACCGAACGCGGCCCGCAGGGCCGCGTCAACACCGGGGTGGGCGGTGGCACGACCACCACCGCGAACCCCGCCAAGGTCGCGGCGGGAGCGGCCGTACTGGCCGCTGCCGCCGTCGGCGGTACCTGGCTCCTGCGTCGCCGGGCGAGCGGCACGCGGAGCTGACGGACGCCCACCGCGGCTCCGGCCGCGGTCCGACCGGTACCGCCC
>NZ_JARAYQ010000148.1:0-21417 GCF_033794505.1 Streptomyces sp. MB09-01
TCGGCACGGCGGATGCCCGATCCGGTCGGCGGCGGCCCGCGGTGTGGCAGGCGGCCGAGTCGGGTGATCTCCCTCCAGGAGCCGGACACCACGTGCACAATGGCCCTCGGCGAGATCAACGAGACGCTGGTAAAGGTCAGTTGTCCGTGGCAGGGGGAGAGCCGATGGAACGTCAGATCCAGCAGATCGAACTGCCGGGCGGGGAGACCGTACTGGCCCGCGTGAGCGTGATGCGCCCCGAGGACGTGCCCCGCGGATCGGACGAGTTCGCCTACGAGGACGTGGGCGCGCTCGACCATCTCACCGCTCGCGTGGACCAGTTGAACGAACTGGTCAGCGGCATCGGGTCCGCCGTACTCGAGTCCGCGCGCGCCGCCCGCCCCGACGAGGTCAGCGCCACCTTCGGGATCGAGCTGGCGGTGAAGCCGGGCAAGGCCGTCGCCCTGCTGGCGGACGGCGAGGCGAAGGCCGCGATCTCGGTCACGCTCACCTGGCGCCCCCGAGCGGCGGAAGGCACGGTGGCCCCGGACAACGCGAGCGGATGACCCCGGCGAGACCCGGCGAGCTCAGGGACCTTCGAGCCCGAGCCGTTGTGACCACGTCTCGATGCGGGGGTTAACCCCCGGCTGGGGTCGCCGGTTCGCCGGATGCCCTCCGAGCACGGCCCCGGTCATGATCGTTTTCTGAGCCGGGCCGAGCAGACCCGGCAGACTGAGGACGGGACGAGGAATCCGAATGGGACACAAGTCCCTCAAGGGAGCCCAGGCCGTGACGGTCGTGCTGGCGTCGGCCCTGGCCGCCGGGACGGCCGCGCCGGCCGCCGCGGCGGGACGCCCGACCGGCCCGACGGGTTCGGTCGACGGCTACGGCGCGGTCCTGTCGATCGCGGACGGGCGCCTGCGGGAGTACCAGACCACGGCGATGGGCTGTGTACCCGGCTACGAGGCGTACGGACGGCCCGGGCACCTACCGCGTCGAGGACGGCACCTTACTCACCGTCCGCTCGCAGGGACTGCTGCACGTGGCCGGCTCCACGGGTGACCGCCGACTGCGGCGGCTCGCGGCCCTGCCGGAGAGCTCCGACCGGCAGCTGCCCGACGACCCGCTGACGGCCTTCGACGTGTCCTGGAGCACCTTCGAGGAGAACTACCCCTTCTTCGCGGACAAGGGCATCGACTGGCACGGCGTCCGGGACACCCACCGCCCCAAGGTCCACGCGGACACCACGAGGATGAGCTCTTCAACCTCTTCGCCGACATGGTGGGGCCGCTGTACGACGCGCACGTCGCCGTCGTCGAGCAAGGCCGCCGTCCTTTCGTCCGGACCCGGCCGGGAACGAGCGACAACCCCGAGCTGCTGGACGCGAAGGCCAAGGACCACATCATCCGGCGGGACCTCGGCGGCACGAAGCCGCAGGAGTTCGGCAACGGCTGCATCTCCTACGCCGACCTGCCCGACGGGCAGGGCTACCTGCGCATCTCCGGATTCGCCGACTGCGACGAGCAGGACCCCGGGTACGCCGCCCAGCTCGCCGAACTGGACCGGGCGCTCGACGCGGTCCTCACCCCCGGGCGCACCGCGGCCCTCCGAGGTCTGATCATCGACCTGCGGGTCAACGGCGGCGGCGAAGACGCCCTGGGCGTGCACCTCGCCGGGCGCCTGACCGACACCCCGTACGTCGCCTACCGCAAGCGCACCCGCTCCACCCCTCCGCAGGCCGTCAGGGTGGAGCCGGCCCGGGACGCACCCCGCTACACCGGTCCCATCGCCGTACACACGGCCGGCACGAGGTTCAGCGCGGGGGAAACCTTCGCCCAGGCCCTCATCGACCGGCCCGGCCGGACCATCCGCGTCGGAGAGCCCACGCAGGGAGTCTTCTCGGACACCATGGTCCGCTCGCTCCCGAACGGCATCAGGATCCGGCTCCCGAACGAGGAGTACCTGACGCGCACGGGGACGACCTTCGACATCACCGGGATCCCCCCGCACCTCCGGACGCCGGTCTTCACCGACGAGGAGTTCGAGCAGAACCGTGACTCGGCCTTCGACGCGGCCGCCGCCCGCTGAAGAGCCAGGAGCTGTCCGCAACGTCAGTCCCCCATCGCATCAGCGATCGGCCTGGCGATTGCCCGACCTGAACAGGAAGTCCTCGACGGCGCGGAGATCGGTGTTCCAGTAGGTGACCCGGGGGTCGGGTCCGACCGTGAGGGAGCCGACCTCGTCCGACAACCTGATGTCCAGCGGTGCGACGTCCCTGTTGCTGTCGGGGGCGCGGTCCTGGTAGCCGAGGGAGAACGACGTGACGGTCCTCGTCTGCTGGCCCGCTCGGAAGACGAACACGCCCGCGTACGCCTTCTCCTTCGGCCCGATCGTGGCGACGGCCCGCGGCTTGGACTCCATGGGACTCACCGGAGCCCCGATGTCGGTGCCGAAGCGGACGTACGGGTAGTGGTAGAGGATGCAGGCCTTGTCGGTGAAGTTGGTGGCCGTGATGAGGAGGCGCTGGCCCGAGTCCTGCCGCCACCCCGACGTGACGATCGAGAGGTCGTTGTCGTTGCAGGCTGCGAGCGTTGTGTCGCCGCCGCCGGGCTTGGCCGAGCCGCCACCCGCACTCTGCGAAGGGCCCGTCGAGCCCCTGCCGCCGGGCGCGGTGGTGCCGGCCGGGCTCGGGGTGGCGGAGGCGCTGGGGGCACCGGTCGTACGGGGGGCGCCGGAGACGCCGGGGTTCTTGCCGCCGTCCGTGCCGCCGGAGTCACAGGCAGTGGAGGAGAGGAGCGCGGCCACGGCCGCAGCCCCAAGAGCGTAGGTTTTCCAGCTGGTGCGGGCAGTGCGCATGATGGCCCCCCGTGTGCCTTCACATGGTTCGAATGGTGTGGTCGACCATTCGGTTCTGCCCGGCGGAATCGCTGAAATCCCCTTCCCGCGCGGCCGTTACGGACTCAGGACGTGAAGGTCACCATTCCGTCCAAATGGCCGTGGCCCGTCCGGAAATTCCGGGTCCCGGAAACTTCCGGGTCATGGCCGCATGCATGGGAACGTGACGCTGTGCAGCCCTCGTCGGAGCCGCACAGCGTTTCCTCGTTCGTCAGCAGCCGTGGCCGTGGCCGTGGCCGTACTTTCCGCCTCGGTAGTCGTCATCGTCGTCGTCGTCGTACCAGCCGTGGTGGCCCCGGTCGTGGTCCCAGCCGCCGCCGGTCACATAGGTGGCGGAGTGGGTCGGGGTTGCCGCCGAGGCCGTTCCGGCGGCTCCGAGGGCGGCGCCGCCGGCCAGCAGAACGCCGATGGCGGAAACCGCGAAGAGCCGCTTCACTCTCAGTGCTTGCATGGTTCAGAACCCTTCTTGTTGCTGTGGCACGAAGATTTCTCTTCCTCCTCACACAAGAGATGCACGCGCTGTTCTGTGGTCATACACGTGTGATGTGATGAGTGCATATTCCCCGTCAACGCGGCCTCGTCGGGCCACGGACTTTCTGGGCTGGTGCGCACACGCACGCCGCGCGCGCTGGCGCACACTGCAGGCAAAAGGTGTGTTTCCCGCAGTTGCCACAGTTACCTACGGATGATACTAATCGCCGACCCGTCACTTGGCATCTCGGCATCTCGGGTTGCGCGGCGAGCGGGCGGGCGACAGGTGGCCATGTCCATGGCGCACACCCCGACGGCCCGTGCGCCGGCCCCCTCCGTCGGCATCCCCGGTCCGGGGGAGTGATGTCAGTGGGTGCCAGTAGGTTGTGAGGGCCTGCTCGGGGAAAGTGGCGGGCGCCGATGCACCACGGGGGTACACAGGATGAGTCCGACCACTGCATGGAGGGCGGCCGGGGAGTACGAGCTGACACTCGATCCCTGGGCCGAGCCGAAGCCCGTGCTCCGCTGCCGTACCGCTGCCGGGCGGGAGCTGAAGAAGGTGCCGGCTGCGCTCAAGGCGGAGCCGCTGGTGCGGGAGTTGACCGCCCTGGCGGAATGGATCGGCGACCACGCCGCCCAGGCGCAGACGAGCGTCGAGCGGTGGATGACCCAATCGCTGCCGGTGCCCGCCGTGTTGATACGGCAGGTGTGGGCCGACCCGTACTGGCAGCGCGCTCTGCGGTACGCGGTCATCGCGCCGTACGAAGGGGCGGCGGGCGAGCCGGACGTGGGGCGCGCCGGGGTGCTCACGGGCATCGCGCCGGGCCCGGGCGGCGGGGCGCTGGTGGTGACGGGGCTCGACGGGGAACGCGAGCTGGAGGACGCCGTGGTCGTGATTCCGCATCCGGTGCTCCTCGACCCGCGCGGCACAGGGCTGCTCGAGCGCTGGCGGAAGCTGCTGGATCCGCTGGGCGGAGAACAGCGCATCGAGCAACTGCACCGCGAGGTGTACGTACGGCCGGACTGCTCGCCCGCGCCGGCGCCGGGAGCGCAGAGCACACGGGAGGCCATCACGGTCTTCTACGGCGCCTCGTACGAGTCGGGTGGGCGCTTCGAGGGCATGGTGGCACGGTTCGGCGGACGTATCGGCGGGGAGCGTGCCGGTTTCACCTTCGGGCACCAGGGACGTGCGTACGGCATGGTGGCCGACCTTCGGTACCAGGGCCCCGTGGCGCCGGTGAGCCTGCACGACTTCTGGTTCACCGACGTCCGGGGGAGGCAGGGGACGGGGGCCTACGACGTGGTGCCCCGCACCGTCTGGTCCGAGGGGATCAGAGCGATGGTGAACCTCTACGACGAGCGGGAGGCCGATGCGGGGCGCTTCTCCGGGACCAGGCCGGCCGACGGGGTCTCCGGGTACCAGTCCTTCCTCGTCGCCTGCGCGGAATACGCCGCGGCGGGCGCACCGGAGGCCGGATCGCCCGAGGCGCGGCAGCCTGCCGACGCGCGTCAGCTCCTCCACGCGGGTGCGGTGCTGGCGGGTGGGCCCGCGGGTCCGGGCGAGGAGCTGCTGACCGCACGCCGCTACGGATCGCCGCTGCTGGAAGGCGGCGGGCATTTCGTACGGCTGGTCGTGGCGCGCGTCGTCGAGGCCCAGGACGCGGTGGCGCGGGCGCTTGGCCTGGAGCCGGACGTGGACGGGGCCGCGCCGGTCGGGAGGACGCCGGTACGCCCCCTGGACTTCCTGTCCCGGGTCTGCCGGGTGCACCCGGAGCTGGCACGGCAGGCGATGGGGCTGCTCGCGCCCTTGCGCACGTGCGCCAAGACGGCTGAAACGAAGCCGGGCCGGGCCGCGACCCAGCTCCAGACGAGTCTGAAGAATCTGACCGCACCGCACCCCGAGCTCCTGCCGTTCGCCCTGGACGAGGGCGCGCGGATCGTGGCCGCGGCGGGCAGCGTGGCGATGGCCAAGCCGCTCTACGCCGAGGCACGGGCCGCGCAACAGCGGCTGGGCGGCATCGACGAGGACGCTCTGCGGGAGCTCGTCTCGGAGTTCCGCGCGCTCGGCGTCGTCGACGGGAAGCAGCTCAGGCAGTACCGGGACGACCTGGCCGCCCGCTCGTCGGCGGGCGAGGCGTACGAGGGCTACCGCCGGCTCGTCCTCGACTCGTGCCGCAGGGAGAGCGCGATCCCCAGGTCCTTCGTCCGGGACGGGGTCACCTACCACCGGCAGCGGGACATCCCCGCATCCTTCGCGGTGGAGCTGGCGGAGGGAAACGGCGGCCCGTTGGCCGCCGACGACACCAACACCGAGATCTTCCACCTCCTGCTGCGCGGCGGCGCCCTGGAGACGGCGGTCGCGTCGGTGTGGGAAGCATGGGCGGCGCCCCTGGAGCGGGACCTGGCGGAACACCCCGACACGGCCGCACACCTGAGGACCCACCTGCCGGAACCCCGCGGCTCCTCGGCCGTCGCGAAGACCGCGGCCGCCGAGGCGTGGTTCACCCTGATGGCGCGCCTCGGCGTGCTGGAGCGGCTCACCGGAGGGACGGAGCCCGTCTCCGCCGAGTCGGCAAAGGCCGCGAACGCCTGGCTGACCCTGTTCCTCCGGCGCTACGCGGGACTACGCCGGCCCGTGGCCGGCCTGGAGCCGGTGGTGGCGGCGATCGCGGCGCGGATGCGCGCGGCGGGTGAGACCCGTGAGCCCCTGCTCGGGTTGCAGAGCAGATCGCTCGGGGGTGACTTCTGGGGCGTGGGTCTCGATCTCGACCTGCTCGCTCTGATGAAGCGGGTGGGCTTGCCACTCGGCGACCCGGCGGGCGATCGGCGCGTCTTCGCCCTGCAGTGGATACAGCGCCGGGGGACCGACGGTGTCGAGTCCGTACTGGCCGACCCCGCGTTCCGGGACCCGATCCGAACCGAACTGACCGGCTCCGTACGGGGGATCCTCGGCTACACCGTCACACGGCACTGCCTGACGCCGTTCCCGAAGGTGACGAAGCGGGTGGCCGCGCTGGGACCGCTGCGGGAGCTCATGACCGGGGTCCTCGACGAACGTGCTCGGCGCGTGCGGGAGGGCGGCGCCGGCACCCTGTTCGCCCTCCAGGACCTGCTGCTCCATGTCGAGCCGTTCCTCGTCGCCGGGGCGGCGAAGCACTTCGACGCGTACGTGCGGGAGGCACTGGCCGTCGAACCGGCCGAGCTGCTGGCCGACACCCTGCGCGCCCACTGCCTCGCCCATGAGCACGACGGCGACGGCGACGGGACGAAGGCGTGCGCACTGCGGGAGGTGACCGTCGACCAGGCACGGCAATTGCTGGAGTCGACGGACGCGGCCACACGGCACCGCCATGCGCAGGTGTTCACCGTGGAACCTGCCACCCGCAAGAGCCGGTACCTCGCCTTCGCCCCGGGGTCCGAATTCGCGCGGGACCTGATGCCCGGCATCGAGGAGGCGCTGCCGCAGATCGCGGACGACTCCTGCAGGTCGCAGGCGCTCGGGGTCGTGCAGGGCGTGTTGTGGTGCGAGACGTGGCAGGCAACATTGCGCCGGTTCGTGCGCGCGGGAGGATGAGGTCATGGGGACACGACTGCCGTTCGGGGACGGGTTGCGTGCTCAGCTGGGAGTGCCCAAGGGCTCTCTCAGGCTGAGCAGCAGCCCTCGCTCGCGCGTCTGGCGAATCGAGTTGCCGGCGTCGACAGCGGTGGTGAAGCAGCTCGTCGGCGGCCCTGACGCCGACGAGCGGTACGCACGTGAGGTGGCCGCCCTGCGGCTCGCCGCCCGGGCCGCAGTGCCCGTGGTGCCGGCGCTGCTGGCCACTGATCCCGGTGAGCGGGTCCTGGTGCTGGAGCATCTGGAACACCAACGCCCGGCCCGCGACTGGATCGTCGACTACGCAGCCGCGCTGGCGCGGCTGCACGCCATGGCCGGCCCGGACGACGTGGGAGCACTTCCCCGGTGGCAGGGCCCGAACCAGGCCGACATCGAGTCCTTCCTGCGGCTGGCCGACGCCCTGGAGGTTCCTGTCACGTCCGCCGTGTCCGGGGAACTCGATGACCTCGTCGCCCGGCTCGACCAGGCACCCGGGCACGCGCTCCTCCATGGAGACCCCTGCCCCGGGAATGATCTCCACACGGCCACGGGGATCAGATTCATCGACTTCGAGCAAGCCTCGTTGGGCAGCGGCCTGATGGAGCTCGCCTACCTGCGCATCGGCTTTCCGACCTGCTGGTGCGTCACTTCGGCGTCCGAGCCGCTGCTGGAACGGGCGGAGGACGCGTACCGCGAGCAGTGGCGCACCGTGACCGGCTCGGAAGTCCGCGGTGGGCTCGCCGACGCGTGCGCGGGCTGGCTGATCCGCGGCGACGCGCTGGTCCAGCGGGCACACCGCGAGGGCACGGACCACCTGGCCCGGATTCCCCACCAAGACTGGACGTGGGGCACCGCGACCGCCCGGCAACGGCTCGTTCACCGGCTCGGAGTCGTGGGCCGGATGACGGCCGACCACACCTCCCTGGGCGGCTTGAGCCGCGTCAGCACCGCCATGCGCCGGCACATGCTCGCCCGCTGGCCCACCCTTCAGCCGGTCCCGGCAGAGCGGCCCTGAAGGATGCCCGGGACTGCTGCGCGGATGGGCGAGGCACCGGCGGCGGGTGAGATCCTGAGCGGATGCACGAAACACCCGCCGCCGTGGCGGCCGCCCGGTGGCCGCTGGCCGCCTCCGAGGAAACCGACTGGCTGCATGAACTGACGGACGATGACGGGCTCACCGGGTTCATGCCGCCGGCGCTGCCCGACGCGGCCTGGGTCCTCCACTCCATGCACCAGCACGAGGTCGGGCCGACCGACATGTCGTACGTCGCGTACGAACGGGCCGTGCTGATGGGCGGCGGGCCCGAGATCATCCCGGGCCTCGACCCAGCGGAGGTGCTCACCGGCACGGCGGGCGAGCACCCCGGACCGCGGTGGCGCCGGCTGCGCTGGGCGGAGCTCTCACGGCGGACCGGTGATCCCGTGACGCCTGAGGAGCAGTGGCCCGGCCCCTACAGCTGCTTCCCTTCGCTCAGGGAGTCGGGCGGCTGGCCGGTCGGCATCGCGGCACCGTCCGAGGGCAGCCTGAACCGAGCCGACTGGAACCGGCTCGTCGAGATCCTCACCGGACACAGCCTGCAGGGGCCGGACACCCGCTGCCTGGCCTACTACACCCCGTTGGGGCAATGGGCCGAGGACTTCGACACCCTGCACGTCCGGGCCGGCCGGCTCGCGGACGCCAAGGTGCTGTACGACCACCCCGAGGAAGACGGGTGGAGCCCGTCCAACTTCTGGGCCCACGACCGGTCCTGGGTCCTCTGCACGGACTACGACCTGTGGGCCACCAAAGTGGTGGGCCCCGCGCCGCTCGTCGAGGCCCTGCTCAACGATGCGGAGATAGAGGCCGTACGGCTGCCCGAAGCCCTCTGATCCGGCGCCAGGGGCGCGCTGCTCGGCACTGTGTGCTGATCGCGGCCACGGCGGCGTCCTGCGTGATGGACGCCTTGCCCGTCAGGAACCGCCGGCGGGTACGCGTCGGACCTGCTCGTGTGATGGCCGGCATGTGTGCTGTTCGGCCGGTGTTCAGCAGGGGCTTGCCCAGCGCCCCCACACCGGTTCCAGCGCCCGGCTCAGGCGCTCCAGCCACTCTCGCGCCGTACCCCGTACCTGAGGGTGGTTCGCGCGGAAGGCCTCCCAGTCCACCGACCACAGTGCCACCGCCTCCGGGCGCAGGGCGTCCGCGGCAGCCGTGTTGCCCGGCTCGTTCCGGAACACCGTGCACAGCAGCCGTGGAGACAGCCTCGTGGCCTCGGCCTCCGCGAGAAGCACGGCGTCGTAGAGGTCCTTGGCCTGCGCCCCGCCCTCCGTGGCGCAATCGGCGTGCAGCCACAAAAGCTTCCAGGCGAGCGACAGTTCACGGCTCGCGGTGCGCACGACGGTCGGCCCGGTGCCGTCACCACGGGGTACCGCCGTCAGGACGGACGGTTGCGGGAGCCGCTCGTCGCGGGCGAAGTCCAGCCGCACCTCGCCCGGCGGCAGGCCCTCCGCCTGCCAGGGGATGCTCACGCGTATGCCCGGGGTGTCGTACTCCGAGTAGGTCCAAATGCCGTCGTCCCGGGCGGCGTCCGCGTCGAGGAAAACGCCCGGCGCGGCCACCGGCCGTTCACGCACCAGGTCGAGCAGGGCTTCGTGCGGCGGGCAGCACTCCGGCTCGGCTTCGACGATCCAGTGCAGCCCTTCGGGCGGTACCACGGGCCGAAGACCCCTGGTGTCGAACTCCTCGAACTTCCAGATCTCGTACCGTTCGGCGCCGTCGGCCGCCTCCGGCCACTGCTGTACGACCTCCACCGCCTCCACGTACGGATACGGGTGCCCGGGATCGATCGGGACCAGCAGGGGCCGGGGAACGATCCAGTCGAGGTCCGCCGGCTCCCTCGCGTCGGCCCCCACCCATGCCGGCAGCACCATGCTCCCGCGCAGCACCAGGGCGTCGCCCAACGGCGAGCCGCCGACGAGGCCGATGAGGTGATCGAGCACAGCCCGGTGCGCGATGCGCCCTCGCTCGCCGTCCACGGAGCGGATCACCGGCCGGCCGTCGTCTCGTCACCGGCGTTCGCCGTGCGCATCGCCTTGCGCATCGCCGTGGGACGGCCCCCGCACTCCCCCGAAAAATCGTTCACTACCGCCCCGCACGTGCTCGTCCGCCCACCGGTCGCCCACCGTACCGACCCCCACTGACAGCGACGTGGGACGGTGGGGTTGGAGGCGGGCGCCGGTCGTCAGGCGGGCACACCGGCCTCGTCCATGACCACGGCCATCTCATGCGGGGGAAGGGCCGGGTTGGCACCCGCGCTGTGGGCCAGTTCGGGTACGGCGAGGGCCTCGATGAGCCGGGGGAGAGGCAGGCGCGGATCGCGGGTCGCCTCCTGGCGCGTCCAGACGTGCGGATCGTGGCTGAGCCGCTCGATCAGATCGGGGCCCGCGGCGGGGTCGCGGACTGCCAGCAGCCGGTACATCCCTTCCGGATGGTCCGCGAAGCGGGCGGCGAGTCCCTCGCGGGGAAGCGGGGATGGCCGGTCGCCATCCAGGCGGAGAACGTCCCGCCGAGTCGGGCGTACACGCTCATCAGGACCTCCTCCGGGGTGTCGGGGTGATGGACGGCCAGGTGGGTGCGCACGACGACGTCCGCGTCGTCGGCCAGCAGCCGCAGGAGCTCGGGTGGCAGATGGGGGCTAAGGGCCGCGGCGCGGCGCAGCAGGGGATGTGCGGAGGTCGCGGCCCGGTGCAGCACGTCGTGATCGGCGATGCCGGCCGCCACCCAGTCCACGTCACCCCCGTCGTACGGGTCCACCGGGAAGTCGATCGCGGAGCGGCGGGCTTCGGTCAGTTCGGGCCGGAGGGAGACGGCGAGCCGTACCCCGTCGTCGGGGTCGACGGCGAGACGGTCCACGAGGTCGGCCGGCAGCGACGGATTGCCGGCGAGTCCGACCAGGTGAACGCCCTCGGCGAGGAACCGCTCGGCGTCCGTGCGGTCGAGAAGCCCACGGCGCAGCACTTCGGGCAGGGCGGCGACGGGGTCGCGGAGCAACGCTGCCGTGACCCGTGCGTCGCGAGGACACGCGCACAGCGCCGCCGACCGCCGAACCTGAGGGTCGGGGTCGTCGAGCAGCGCGGCACGCTCGTCCGTCGCCAGTTCGTCCCAGACGCGCAGGGCGGCCCGCCGTGCGGCCGGATCGTGATGGCGGACCAAGGAGGCGAGGAAGGACGGCGCCACGTGGCGCGAGTGCAACAGTGCCTTCCGTACGGACGGTTCGGGGTCTTCGAGGAGACGGACGCACACGGCGTCCGGCAGCGGACGGACCTTCGTCCGGGGATCGTGGGTCGATCCGGGCCCGCTCGCGGCGGCGGCCCGGACCAGGGGCGAGGCGTCGTCCGCGAGCCGGGCCCGCTGCTCGGGAGCCGCCTGTCCGCTCGTCGCGAGCTCGACGCGCGGGTCCAGGAGGGGGTGGGTGAGGACGGCCGCCACGGCCGACTCGGGCAGCCCCGGCCGGTGCAGGGCCTGGAAGGGCGGACCGACCCCGCCGTCGAAGGCGATCAGCCGCAGCAGCAGCGGTGTGGGAAGGGCCGGGTTGGCGGCGACTCCGTCCAGTGCGGAAGAGTAGAAGGCGACCACGTCTCAGCTCTCCGGCCCGTCGCTCTGCGCGCAGCCCCTTCGGACGCCGCAGCCCCTTCGGACGCCCGGGCGACGCCGGCCTTCCCGGTCAACGTGCCGTCATCCTGCCACGCCCCGAGCCGCCGCGGCACATGATCACCGGGCGCCCGCACGACGCCGCCGGCGCGGGCGCCCGGTATCGCACGGGGCCTACGGGGTGGTGCGGGCCGGGAAGGAGAAGGTGTAGCCGTGTGCGGTGAGCCAGGGCAGGTACTCCTTGAGCGCCGCAACGGTCTCGCTGCGGTCGCCGCCCCCGTCGTGGAAGAGGACGGTCGGCTGCTGGGGGAGCTTGTCCTCGACGGCGGAGATGATGGCCGGCAGGCCCGGCCGGCTCCAGTCCTTGGGGTCCACGCTCCAGCCCAGGGGCCGCATCCCGCTGGCCGCGGCTATCGCCCGGCTGTCGGGGGTGAACGCTCCGCCCGGCGCGCGGTAGTAGCCGACGGGGACACCCGGCACGGCCTTCTCGATCATGGCCTTGGCGTCGAGTATCTGCTGCTGCTGGTAGGCGACGGGCTTGTGGTCCATCGTCACGTCGTGGTCGACGGAGTGGTTGCACAGCCGGTGCCCGTCGGCGGCGACGGAGCGCGCCAGGTCCGGGTACTTCTGCACCTTCGTCCCGATCATGCAGAAGGTGGCCTTGACGTGGTTCTCGCGCAGCACCTTGAGGACCTGGGGCGTCCAGCGGGGGTCCGGGCCGTCGTCGATGGTGATCGCGACGTCACGGCCCGCGCCCTGCGCCAGCCTGGAGATACCCAGCGGGACCCCGGCGGCGCCGTGGGCGGACCCCGGGCCTCCGGCGGACGCCGAATGGCCGGCAGGGGTCGTGACCGGGGACCGGCCCGCGGAGTCGTCCGGGGCGGCGAAGGCCGGGGTGCCGGCTGCCGCCAGGAGGCCGAGGACGGCCGCCGCCGCGGCGGATCCCGCCCGCCGACGACGTGCGGGACTGGTGGTGATGCCCATGGACGCGCTCTTCCTTTGCGCTCGGCCCCCCGGATCTCGCGTTGCCGATCCAGGCTAGGTCATGCGCCGGGGCTACTCCCTCATCCGATCGGCCCATTCGACGGCCCGGACCGCGGACACGGCCGGCCCGGGCGCACGTCCGCGGTCGACGGCGGACGGCCTACCGGAGTCGCGGGACGGCCGTGCCGTACGGCGTGGGGGCGGCGTCCGTGAGCCGGGTCCAGTGCGCGAGGGTCTCCCGGTGGGAGCCCGCCGCCGTGGCGGCGGCGACCGCCGCGGCGGCTTCCGCGGCGCACGGCGTCCCGTTCCGTGTGAGCAGTGTCACCGGCCACCGGGGTCCGGCGGTCGCCGTCCCGCCGTCGAAGGCGTGCCAGTGCCAGGGGCCGTCGAAGCGCCATGCCCGCCCCGAGGCATCGCCGACCTCGTCGCCCGGGTGCAGGAAGGCGTACGGCCGGAACAGCAGCTCGACGGTGAACGGAATGTCATCCTCCGGGTGCAGTTCGTAGCCGGTGGCGTTGACGAGGCTGTCCGCCGGGACGTCCCGGCAGGAGATCCCCCGGGGCAGCACCGTGACGGCCACACGCGGGCGGGGCAGCCAGCCCGTCTCCAGCGGGGGATCGAAACGATCGACGGTGGTCACGTGCACCACGGTCGGCGGCACACCGACCCGGCACACGTCGTCCGGCTCCAGCACGTCCAGCGGCGGTTCGGTGCGGAAGAGCGTGGTCTCGTGCCACACACGGGCATCGGCGTCGACCCCCAGCGCCACCTGGCCGTTCCAGTGGAAGAACTCGCTGTCCGGATCCCGCCGCCACCACGGCCACTCCAGAACGAGGCTGTCCCACCCCAGCCTCGTCACCCTCGCCTCTGTGAACCGGCAGGCCACCGACAGCACGTCGCCCACCCGGAAGTCCGCGTCTTCGATCACGACCACAGGCTAGGGTGCCTGATCCTGGAGTACGGCGTGGCCGTGGCCGCCGTCGCCGTGAGGTGGGGCCGGTACCTGAACGAGGTCACCGACGCCCTCTTCGGGTTCACACTCCCCGACGTGATCAGGCAGCCGCCGGGAGCGGGCGGCGTGGTGAACCTGCCGGCGCCGGCGGTGGTACTGCTGTGCTCGCTGCTGCTGGTCCGCGGCACGCGCGAGTCGGCGATCGTCAACGCGGTGATGGTCTGCGTCAAGATGGGCGTCCTGGTGCTGTTCGTCGCCGTCGCCCTGACGGCCTTCGACAGCGGCAGGTTCAGCGACTTCGCCCCGCACGGCGTGGCCGGCGTGGCCCTCGCCGCGTCCGGCGTCTTCTTCTCCTTCATCGGGAGCGGTCGTGTCGATCTTCCGCGTGGTGCTCGTGACGCTCTTCGGGCAGAGAAGAGGCCCTGGGACAGCCGAGCGCCACCTGACGGGCTCCCTCACGCGCACGCTCGTCAGTCCGGCCGACCGTGAAGCAGCGGCAGCACCCGAACGAGCTCCCTTCGCCGTGTCATGCCCCGTATGCTGCGGCGATGCATGCCGGATTCGGGTTCCTCAACCAACTCACGGGGAGGTACCGGTTCCTGGCCGTCGACTCGCTGCTCGCGCTGGGCTACGCCGGCGCCGGGCTCTTACTGGGGCAGGAGTAGCCGCCGGTCGGATGGCGGTCCATGGACGGGCTCGGGGCGGTCCTGACCGTACTGGTGGGTCTGGTCCTGCTGGCCCGACGTATCGCACCCGTCGGGGTGTTCGCCACCAGCAGTGCGCTGTGGATCCTGTTCATCGCCTGCGGGTACTGGCCGGTGATCAATTCGATGCCCCCGCTCCTGGGCCTGTACACGGTCGCGGCGACCCGTGGCCTCCGTACTTCCGTCGGGTGCGCGGTCGTCGTGGCCGGCACGTGGGTGTACGCGGGGCTGAGCAACGCCGCCAACAGCTCCATGCCGACCGTCTTCGCCCAGGCCGTCCTGTTCCCGGCAGTGGTGTTCGTCGTCGGGCGCGGCTCGGGAAGACTTGCCGAGCGCAACCGGCAGTTCGCCGAACTGACCTTCCAACTGCGCAGACAGCAGAAGGAGAACGCCCGCCGGGCACTCACGGAGGAGCGGGTGCGCATCGCGCGCGAACTGCACGATGTGGTCGCGCACCACATGTCCGTGATCTCGCTCCAGGCGGGAGTGGCTTCGTACGTGTTCCCCACGAACCCCGAGCTGAGCCGGCAGGCCCTGGACACCATTGCCGGCGCCAGCAGGGAAGCGCTCGAGGAGATGCGCCGCATGCTCGTACTGCTCCGCGTCGGCCAGGAAGGGCTACCGGAAGGCAGCGTGGACCCGGACGACGGCGGCGACGCGCTGGAGGACGGCGGCGCCTGCGCACCGGCCCCCGGGCTGGACCTTCTGGACCCACTGCTCGAGCGGGTGCGGGGAGCAGGGGTCCGGGCCACCATGGAAGTCGTCGGTTCCCCCACCCCGTTGCCGCAGGGCATGGCGCTGTGTGTCTACCGGGTGATCCAAGAGGAACTGACCAATGTCCTCAAGCACGCGGGGCCGACCAGGGCGGACGTCACCATCCGCTACGGGAGCCGGACGATCGAGGTGCGCGTCGTCGACGAGGGGAACGGCACGTTCCCGCCGGACCCGGCCATGACGTCTGGTCACGGCCTGATGGGGATGAGGGAGCGCGCGAAGATCTACGGCGGGGACGGTCACCGCCGGCCCCCGCGCCCTCGGTGGATTCGAGGTGCGACTCGTCCTTCCGGCACCCGCCACGAGTGACCGTGCGGCCGGTCTCCCGGCCCCCGGTCACGGGGACGTCCGGTCACAGCACTAGGCCGACAGACGACCTAGCGCCGGCCGGAGATCATCGACATCAGCAGACCGTGGGTCCCGGCGTCGGCAGCCACCACGAGCCCGCGGCCCGCCCGACCGATCGGGCCGCCGTCGATCCCGGTGACCACGCAGCCGGCGGCCCGGCACACCGCGATGCCAGCGGCGAAGTGCACACTCCCGGACAGGTCGCCGCCATCGGTGACGTACGCGGCGCGTTTGCCGGCCGCGACCCAGGCCAACGCCAACGTCGTGGACACGACCCGCGGCCGGAACCGCCCGACGAACCCGGAGTCGGCCAACAAGTCCACGGCCCGGAAGCCGGGCGCACTGGGGAACGGCGGATCCAGGTTGACGTCGACGAGCCGTGTGGCGGCCGTGGGCGCCAGTCGGGCATCGACCCCCGCGTGCCGCACCCAGGCGGTCTCACTGTCGGTGAAGAAGACCTCGCCGCTGAACGGGTCGGCCACCGCCGAAGCCCCGTTGCGCAATGCCACGTTGACGGCCACCAGCATGTTGCCGACGGCGTAGTTCAGCGTGCCGCACAAGGGATCCACCAACCACTCGCGCACGGCGGCGGCCGCACCCTGCTGGCCGCCTTCCTCGCCCAGCACCGCATCATCGGGCCGAGCGGCGCGGATGACGCCGAGGATCGCCTTCTCGGCCTCCACATCGGCGGCGGTGGCGAAGTCGCCCGCGCCCTTGTCGATGCGGGAGAGCGGCTCCCCGTACATGCGGCGCACCACGTCCGCACCGGCACGGGCGGCAGCTATCGCAACGCCGGCGTCATCGAGACTCGAGTATGAGTTGATCACGAGCCTATTGAACCAGCGCGAAGGTACCGGATGCCACGGCCCCGCCTACTGCGGCGCCGGCAACGACTTGCGCAACGGTGTGGTCCTTCAGCTCCACCCGCGACCAGCTGACGACGGCGACCACGGCATAGGCAAGGAGCGTCCAGGGCCCATGGATCACGGCGAGCATGGCGATGCTTCCGGAGGACACGGCCGCGTGCACGCTGATCTTCCACGCAGGGGTCACGGCGAGGAGAGCGGCCAGGGTGACCAGCATGGCCGCGGTCAGCGCAGTCATCGCCCGGGGTGCGCTGAAGGCCCACAGCAACAGGGTTCCGGTGGCGACCGAGGCGATGATGAAGGCCATCACCACGATCCGCTGCTGGCGCTGACCCACGTGCCGGTCGGCCCAACGGCCGCGACGGATGCCGTACTTGATGAAGGCCAGCGGAACGACGGCGGCGAACAGGCAGCCGATGAGGCCCCATCCGATCCCGGCCAGACGACTGGTGTGCCAGCCGATGAGGAGGGTGTCGGCGATGATCCAGGTCTTGGGATCGAGCCCATCGGTGATCAGGCGCGCGGCCCGGGAGGCGCCGGGCCGGGCGATCGTGCTCGTCACGCCGTGGCCTCCGGTCAGGTCGTCGTGCGCCGAACGGGCGGTCAACATGTCATGATCATAGGGGTTTCAGCACGTCAACGAAGGGGTTGGCGGAGCCGCACACCAGCGAGACGGGGCTGCTCGCTGGGCACCGGCTCTTACGAACCGCCGCAAACCGTGATCGCGGTGAACCCAGCCCGGCGCCCGGCTGTCCGACGACCTCTGCGCGCGCCCACGAGGCGGTCCTCACCGGAGCGCCCCGTCGCCCCGCCACCCGCGCCGGGTTGACCGGCCCGGACGCGGGCGGCGGGGCCGCATCAGTGCCGGGCGGCGAGGGCCTCGACCTCGAACAGCACGTCAGGGGCAGCCAGACTCGCGACACCGATGAGGGTGTGCGCGGGCGGCTTCGTACCCCAGCCCTCCTGTACGGCCCCGGCGACGGGCCCGAGCTTGCTGACGTCATGGTTCACCACGTACGTCCTGAGCTGGACGACGTGGCTGAGGTCGAGCCCGTGCGCGGCAAGAGCCACACCGACGTTGTGGAACGTCCGCTTCACCTGCTCGGCGAAGTCGGTCGAGACGACCGCGCCGTCCGGGCCCGATCCGTACTGACCTGCGACGAGCACCAGTTCCGCACCTGCCGGGACGACGGCGGTGTGGCTGTAGCCGTACGGGACCGGGTCGTGCAACCCGTCCGGATTGACCAGGGCGTGTGCCATGTGGATCACCTCTCGTGTGCGACCGATCTTTGTCACGCCCGTAAGCCTCGCAACGAATCACGACATCAAGTGTCATGTATTCCCGTAGAGTTTTCGTATGCGCGCCGATCGGCTGGTCTCGCTGGTGCTGCTGCTCCGGCAGCACGGTCGGATGTCCGCGGCCGCGCTGGCCGGCGAGCTGGAGGTGTCCACCCGCACCGTGCTGCGCGACATCGAGGCGCTGTCCGCAGCCGGCGTTCCGGTCTACGCCGAACGCGGTCGGCACGGCGGTTTCGCGTTGCTGCCCGGTTTCCAGACCGAGCTCACCGGACTGAACCACGACGAGGCACTCGCCCTGCTGGTCGCCGGATCCCGGCGCGGTGCCCAGGCGTTCGGACTGGGCTCGGCGCTCGCTTCGGCCATGCGCAAGGTGGTCGACGCGCTGCCCGAGAGCTATCGGGCCACCGCGGCCGGCGCGGCCCGGCGACTGCTCATCGACCCGGAGACCGACCTCCTCTCGCGTCGGCTGGTGGCCGAGGAGGTGCCCGACACCATCGTGGCCGAGGTCCGGCGCGCGGTGTTCGCCGGACACAAGCTGCGCATCCGGTACGCGGCCGTGGACCAGCCCCCGCAGTGGCGCACGGTGGACCCGATCGGCCTGGTCACCGTGCGCGGCCACGGCTACCTGCTCGCCACGCGGTCCGGCGCGGACCGCACCTACCGGCTGTCCCGCATCCTGGCCGCCGAGGTGCTCGCCGAACCGGCACAGCGACCGGACCGGGTCGATCTGGACCGGGCCTGGAGGGAACGGAGCACACGCTTCCGGACCGGCGGCGACCAAGTCACCTTGCTCGTACGGATGAACCCCGCGCGGCGGGAGGAACTGGTGGGCACCGCGCTGGCCGTCCTCGCCGAGGAAGCCGACACTGACGGCCGGCTGCGGCTGGAGGTGACCTTCCAGGACGCGAGACACGCCGAATGGGCGATGTGGCAGCTCGGCACGAACGCGGAAGCCCTGGCCCCGCAGTGGTTGCGCACCTCCCTGCGGAACCGGGCCGCCGCGATCGCCGCCTGCTACGGAGCGTCACCCGGCGAGTAGTCGCCTCCTGCGGGACGCCGCCGGGTCGCCGCTCACGTGGAGTGCGTCAGGGCCTGCGAAATGATCCAGCCGGCCCAGGCGATGGGGATGAGGACCACGTAGGCCAGTGGCCGACGGAGCACCGGCGGGCCCGTGTCGAGATGGGTGCGTCCCGGGGCCGGTGCCGACGGGGGAAGCTTGCTGAATTTCAGGTGGGCCAGCAGATTCCATACGAGCGTGAACGGGTTGAAGATCACCAGGGAGAGCGGGCCCCACCAGCCCAGGAACAGGGCCCTCGTGGTCATCTGCCGGACGACGGCTATGCCGCAAGCCCGGCAGAAGGGTCCGTCCAGGTGCTCGAACTTCATCATGATGAGGATGCCCACGTGGGACCGGACCTTGAAGTCAGCGGCCGACGGGGCGCCGCACGCGCGGCATGCGCGCGGGGCATGGCTCATGGAACCAGGGGCGGCGTAACCGCTGGGCATGGGCGCGTAGTTCCCTGGGGCCGGGGCGTGGCCGTGCTCTCCGGGAGCACTGTAGGGGTTGCCCGGCACAGGGCCGTGACTGGACGCGTGAGGGGGTGTTGCCATTTTTGAACGGGTCTCCAGGATTGCTGTGCGTGTCGACACCGGCCGCGGGCGGACAGGAGTCCGGGGGAAGGGGCCGGATCCCCTGCGCGGTGCGCGTCACCCGTCGACGATCGTGAGCGGACTTCCGGTGTCGATCTGCCGTGACGTCACCATTCTGGGGGCCGGCCGGGGGGATCGGATGAGTGCGCGTACTCAGATCGGGGCGGCCATGTGCTCAGGGTCCTGAGGCGTCCCACCTCCCGAACGCCGCTCCGAGGGCTGCTCCGTCGGGGGAACCCTGTGGCTGCGGCTGGCAGGATGACCTCGTGACCTTCATACCCGGAACCCGTGACTCTGCCGCCGCCGACCGGGCGCGGACCCGCCTGGTGGCAGCGGCAGCGGCCGTGGTGGTCGTCGCTGTCGGGCTGGGGCTGCGGGCCGTGACGACGGGGAGCGTGGCCAAGTACGGCGGAGACGCGCTCTACACCGTCCTCCTGCTGGCCCTTGTCGTCGTGGTGGCGCCGCGGACAACGCCCCTGAGGGCCGCCGGAGGTGCGCTGGCCGTCAGTTGCACGGTCGAGTTCCTCCAGCTCAGCCCGGTGCCGGCGGAACTCTCCCAGCGCAGCACCGTCGCCCGCCTGGTGCTCGGTTCGACCTTCAACCCGCCCGATCTCTTCTGGTACGCGGTCGGCGCGGCGGCCGGGTGGCTGGTCCACACCGCGGTGGGGTCCTTCAGGTCACGTTGACGTTCGCAGCGCGGCCGACAGCACCCCCGGGCACGGGCTCGCCCCCACGGCCATGGCGCCGGCGCCCGTGCCGCGGGGCATGGGGGGTCGAGGAAGGGGGAAGCCTCGGTGTCTCCCGTCCTGTCTCGTGGGCCGTGGCCGGTGGGCTGCTTCTCAGGCCGTCTCGTCGCGGATCAGGTTGCGGTGTTCTTCGTAGACGAGCCGTGCGTCGTCGTTGGGGAGCGCCGGGGTGATGAGGCCGCAGGCACAGGTCACCACCGTGAGGTCGGAGAGAGCGCGCAGGGTGTGGCCCTCGGGGCTGGTCGGGGCGGTCCCCGCCGGCCTCTCGTACCGGAGGCTGTGCGGGTAGTGAGGTGTGCGGGCAGCGGCCGGGGTGGTGCCGGTGCTGGTGTCTTCGAGGGTGCAGCGGTGCTCGCTCATGGGTCCAGTGTCGTCTGCCGGACGCGACTGATGTGCGCCCGCGCGGCGGAAGGCGACGAGAGGATCACCGAGCTGGCGGCGGTTGCCGTGATCGGGGGAGGCGGAAGCCGTTGAAGAGGTCGTCCATGCCGCGCAGGGCCAGACGGGTGGGCGTGGCACGGATCGCGAGGTCGCGGGCGGCCGCGGCGAGGGGATTGCGGAGGACGCCCAGGCGGCCGATGCGGCGGGCGCGGACGCGGATGGCGTTGGTGCGGTCGCGGCGGGCGGTGGTGTAAGCGGCGAGGGCGGCCGGG
This sequence comes from Streptomyces sp. MB09-01, assembly GCF_033794505.1. Lineage (NCBI taxonomy): Bacteria > Bacillati > Actinomycetota > Actinomycetes > Kitasatosporales > Streptomycetaceae > Streptomyces > Streptomyces sp. MB09-01. Next base: position 20,541 of record NZ_JARAYQ010000148.1, read on the forward strand.
ACGGGGTCCGCGGTGTCCGGGCCGTCCGGGTCGTCCGCGGTGTCTCCGGCGGGGAGCAGGTGGGCGAGGACGACCGCGTCTTCGATGGCCTGGCAGCCGCCCTGGCCGAGATTGGGGGTCATGGCGTGGGCCGCGTCGCCGAGCCAGGCGATCCGGCCGTGGTGCAGGCGGGGGAGCGGGGCGGCCAGGTCGTAGAGGTCGTTGCAGAGCACGTCGGCGGCATCGAGGCGCTCGATGCGGTCGAGCAGGGCGGGGATCGGGTCGTGCCATGAGGCGAACCGGTGGCGGAGCTCGGTGCGCGGGTCGGCCGGCCGGGTGCCCGGCGGGACGAGGGCGGTGGCGTAGAGGTAGAGCCGGCCGTCGGAGAGCGGGGTCACACCGAACCGCTGGCCGCGCCCCCAGGTCTCGCTCATGGACGCGATGCCCAGGTCCGGAGCGTCCACGATGGTCCGCCAGGCGCTCTCGCCGGTGTAGTGCAGGCCGGGGTGGGCGGGGAAGTGGGCCCGCCGCAGTGGGCTGTTGATGCCGTCGGCGGCGATGACCAGATCGGCGGTGAGGTCGGGGCCGGCCGCGGTACGGACGGTGGGGCGGCCTGCGCCGTCCTCGACGGCGGTGACCGGGGTGCCGTAGCGAAGGGCCTGCGGGGGCAGAGCGGCGGCCAGGGCTGCGGTGAAGGCCGGCCGGGGGACGGCGATCGGGGGCATGCCGTAGCGGGCGGTCATGTCCGCGGTGTCGGTCCGGGTGAGCCACTGGCCGTCGAAGCGGCGCAGGCCCATCGTTTCGGGTACGGCGCTGCCGGCGGCGCGGGCCGCGTCGACGCCGAGGGTGTCCAGGGCGCGCAGGGCGTTGGGGGCGAGGCCGATTCCGGCTCCGGTGG
>NZ_JARAYQ010000149.1:0-21373 GCF_033794505.1 Streptomyces sp. MB09-01
CACCGACCCCACCCGCACCGTCCTCCTCCGCGGGGGCGAGGTCCACAGCCCCGCCGACCCCTTCGCCACGGCGATGGTCGTCGAGCGCGGCCGCATCGCCTGGGTCGGCTCCGAGGGTGCGGCCGACGCCTTCGCGCAGGGCGTGGACGAGGTCGTCGACCTCGGCGGGGCACTCGTCACGCCCGCGTTCGCCGACGCCCACGTCCACACCACCTCCGCGGGCCTGGCCCTCACCGGGCTGGACCTCAGCGGAGCGCGCTCGCTGACGGCCGCGCTGGACCTCGTACGCGCGTACGCCGCGAGCCGTCCGGCCGACCGGGTCCTCCTCGGGCACGGCTGGGACGCAGCCCGCTGGCCGGAGCGCCGGGCGCCGCGCCGCGCCGAGCTGGACGAGGCCGCCGGCGGCCGCCCCCTCTACCTCAGCCGCATCGACGTCCACTCGGCGGTGGTCACCACGGCCCTGCTCGACCTCGTCCCGGCCGTGCGGCCCGAAGGGGACCGGCCGCTGACCGCCGACGACCACCACGCCGTACGGCGGGCCGCCCTGGCCGCCGTCACCCCGGCCCAGCGCGCCGAGGCCCAGCGGGCCGCCCTCGACCGGGCCGCCTCCCTCGGCATCGGCTCCCTGCACGAGTGCGGCGGGCCCGACATCTCCTCCGCCGAGGACTTCAGCGGTCTGCTCGCCCTGGCCGCCGAGCGACCCGGGCCGCGCGTCTTCGGGTACTGGGCCGACCGGGACCTGGGACTGGCCAAGGCGCTCGGGGCCGTCGGGGCGGCCGGTGACCTCTTCGTCGACGGCGCCCTCGGCTCGCACACCGCCTGCCTGCACGCCCCCTACGCCGACGCCCCGCACACCGGCACCAACTACCTCGACCAGCAGGCCGTCACCGAACACGTGGCCGCCTGCACCGAGGAGGGCCTCCAGGCCGGGTTCCACGCCATCGGCGACGCCGCGATCACCGCGGTCGTCGAGGGCGTCCGGGCGGCCGCCGAGAAGGTCGGCCTGGCCCGGGTCCGCGCCGCCCGGCACCGGGTCGAGCACGCCGAGATGATGACGCCCGCCGCCATCGCCGCCTTCGCGGAGCTGGGGCTCACCGCCTCCGTGCAGCCCGCCTTCGACGCGGCCTGGGGCGGCGAGGACGGCATGTACGCCGACCGGCTGGGAGCCGAGCGGGCCCGCACCCTCAACCCGTACGCGGCGATGCTCAAGGCCGGGGTGCCGCTGGCCTTCGGCTCGGACGCACCGGTCACCCCGCTCGACCCCTGGGGCACGGTCCGCGCGGCCGCCTTCCACCGGACCCCCGAGCACCGCATCTCCGTACGGGCCGCCTTCACCGCCCACACCCGGGGCGGCTGGCGGGCCCTGGGCCGGGACGACGCGGGGATCCTGGTACCCGGCGCCCCGGCCGACTACGCGGTCTGGCAGACCGGCGAACTGGTGGTCCAGGCTCCCGACGACCGGGTCGCCCGCTGGTCCACCGACCCCCGTTCGGGCACCCCCGGACTGCCCGACCTGACCCCCGGATCCGAACTGCCGGTGTGCCTCGCCACCGTGGTCGGCGGGCGGGAGGTATTCGTACGCCCACAGGGGTGATCCGATGTGCCTCGGTTCGGTACGGGCGGTCGGACCCGGATAGGTTCGGCCGGGTCCACCACAGGACGTCCGTGCCGGACGGATCCGTCTGCTCAGCGCGCCCGCGCCTCGGGGGCGAGGGAAGGTTTCGCCGGTGGGGGCACCCCCAGTGGTAGCTGGGGGAGGTGGCCCCGGGTCGGGGCCCGGCGGTCCAGTAGACAACGGTCACGGTGGCCCGCAGCCAGCGGGCGTCTGACCGGCCCGAAGGACCGCGGGCCCCGATCACTGTTCTAAAGTCATCCTCTGCGACCAGACGTACAGGACGTGCAAGCGCACAAAAGGGGACCCAGTGAGCGACGGCGGACAGCGGACCTACGGGCCGCTCGGTACGGCCTTGGTGATCATTCCGACCTACAACGAGGCGGAGAACATCGGGCTGATCGTCGGCCGCGTCCGCGCGGCGGTGCCCGAGGCCCACATCCTGGTCGCCGACGACAACAGCCCCGACGGCACCGGCAAGCTCGCCGACGAGCTCGCGGTCGGCGACGACCACGTGCACGTACTGCACCGCAAGGGCAAGGAAGGGCTCGGCGCGGCCTACCTAGCGGGCTTCCTCTGGGCCCTGGACGCCGGCTACGGCGTGATCGTCGAGATGGACGCCGACGGTTCCCACCAGCCGGAGGAGCTGCCCCGCCTGCTCACCGCACTGGCCGGCGCCGACCTGGTCCTGGGCTCCCGGTGGGTGCCGGGCGGCCGCGTCGTCAACTGGCCCAAGAGCCGGGAGATCCTCTCGCGCGGCGGTTCGACGTACTCCCGGCTGATGCTGAACGTCCCGATCCGCGACGTGACCGGCGGCTACCGCGCCTTCCGCCGCGAGACCCTGGAGGGCCTGGGCCTGGACGAGGTGGCCTCCGCGGGCTACTGCTTCCAGGTCGACCTGGCGCGCAGGGCGGTGCAGAAGGGTTTCCGCGTGGTGGAGGTGCCCATCACGTTCGTCGAGCGCGAGTTCGGCGACAGCAAGATGAGCAAGGACATCGTGGTGGAGGCCCTGTGGCGGGTCACCCAGTGGGGCCTGAAGGCCCAGGCGGCCAAGCTGCTGGGCAAGGACCCCGGCAAGCCCGGCCCGGGGCGCTGACCCCTAGGGGCCCTCCCGTACCTCCGGCTGAGGACAGTTTTATGCGTCCCCAGGCACACTGGTCGGTATGACGACCGGCACTGGATCCCTGCGGCCGGGGACTTCGACGGCCCCCCGGCGGCGTTCGCCCGCCCGAACCTTCCTCCCTCTGGCGATCGCCGCCTGGCTGATCCTGGAGATCTGGCTGCTCACCGTGGTCGCGGACGCAGCCGGCGGGCTGGCCGTCGCCGCGCTGCTCGCGGGCGCCATGGTGCTGGGCGCCGTGGTCATCAAGCGGGCCGGGCGGCGTGCCTTCAAGAACCTGGCGGACACCTTCCAGCAGGCCCAGCAGGGGCGGCAGCCCGCCCCGCAGCAGCCCGGCCAGGGCAACGGCCTCACCATGCTGGCGGGTCTGCTCCTGATGCTGCCGGGCCTGCTCTCCGACGTGGCGGGTCTGTTCCTGCTGCTCCCGCCCGTCCGGACCTGGATCGGCCGCCGTGCGACCCGCTCGATGGAGCGGAAGATGGCCGCGGCCCCGGCCGGGAGCTTCGGCGACGCCTTCCGGCAGGCCCGTATCCACCACCCCGACGGCAAGGTCGTCCAGGGCGAGGTCATCCGTGAGGACCGGCCCGAGGGCCCGGGCGGCCCGCAGACGAGCCACCGCCCGCCCCTGACCCCGTAGAACACCGGTCCGATCGGGCCCGGCCGCCACGGCGGGCCCGATCGGGAAGAGCGCAGGAGAGAGCCGAGGGGCCCCGCCACACTGTGTGGCGGGGCCCCTCGGCTTGTGTATCCGTCCGGCTGTCAGGCGGACTTGCGGCTGTCCCGCGGATGCACGGCAATGTTCATGGCGCCGGAGCGCAGGACCGCAAGCCTTTCGGCCAGCACTTCCTCCAGCTCCTCGCGGGTGCGTCGCTCCATGAGCATGTCCCAGTGCGTTCGCGCAGGCTTGCCCTTCTTCTCTTCGGGCCCGTCCCCGTCCACCAGGAGTGCCATGGCGCCGCACGCCTTGCACTCCCACTCCGGCGGAATTTCTGCCTCAACCGAGAACGGCATCTCAAATCGATGTCCGTTCTGGCATGCGTACTCCACCGCCTGGCGCGGGGCCAGATCGATGCCGCGGTCCGTCTCGTAGCTGGTAACCACGAGGCGCGTACCGCGGAGAGCTCGCTCACTCATGAATCGTGCCTCCCGGGCTTGTCGCCCACAGGACAGGTGTCGCTGTCGTCGTCATCCGGTCAACGTCCGGTCGGCGGTATAGATTCCCGCTCCGGGTCGTGCGTCGCCCGTCGTGCCGCCCCTTGTTGTACCCACCAATGCCCGTTTTGTCACATCTGGCAGCAGATGTCACCCAACGTCCACGCTTCTTGAGCGCGCAGTAACGGTCCGCCTGGCAGGCCAAAGGCGTACACTACCGGCCCTTTGCTTCAACGTCTAAATTCGTTCGGAATTCGTTCGTGGATCCGGGCCGTGCGCACTCGTGGACCGCTCTCAGATCCGCTCCGGTACAGGATTGCCTGCCGCTTCCACCGCGCGCCGCACCGGCACTCGCGCCAGGAGCACGAATCCCAGTGCGAAGAAGGCCACCAGCGAGATGATCGCGTCCCGGTAGCTCCCCGTGAGCTGGTAGGTCAGGCCGAAGACGAGCGGCCCCACCCAGCTCAGCCCGCGGTCGCTCATCTCGTACGCCGAGAAGTACTCGGCCTCCTTGCCCGCCGGCACCAGGTGCGAGAAGAGCGAGCGCGACAGCGCCTGGCTGCCGCCCAGCACCAGCCCGATCATCGCGGCGAGCGCGAAGAACCACACCGGGGTCCGGGCGGGCAGGAAGTACCCGACCGCGAGCGTCACGCCCCACGCGGCCAGCGAGCCCAGGATCGTCCGCTTGGCGCCGTAGATCCGCGCGAGGCGGCCCATCCCCAGCGCCCCGGCCACCGCCAGGACCTGCACCAGCAGCACCGCCCCGATCAGGGTGGACTGGTCCAGCTCCAGCTCCTCCGAGCCGTAGATGGAGGCCTGGGAGATCACCGTCTGCACGCCGTCGTTGTAGATCAGGTACGCCAGCAGGAACGACAGCGTCAGCGGGTAGCGCCGCATGTCCTTCAGGGTGGCGACGAGCTGCTTCCAGCCGCTCACCGCGGGCCCGACCCCCGGCTCCCGGACCACGGCCCGGTCCCGCAGCCGGCGCAGCGGGATCAGGGCGAAGGCGCCCCACCACAGGCCCGCGGAGGCCAGGCAGATCCGCACCGCCATGCCCTCGGTGAGGCCGAAGGAGTCGTGGCCCATGTAGAGCACCAGGTTCATCACGAGCATCACGGAGCCCGCGGTGTAACCGAAGGCCCAGCCCCGCGAGGAGACGGTGTCCCGCTCGTCCGGAGTGGAGATCTGCGGCAGGTAGGCGTTGTAGAGCACCATCGAGACGGACAGCGAGGCGTTCGCCACGACGAGCAGCAGCCCGCCCAGCAGGTACCGCTCACCCCCCAGGAAGAACATCCCGGCCGTCGCCGCGGCGCCGACGTAGGCGGCCACCGCCAGCAGCGGCTTCTTGCGCCCGGTCCGGTCCGCCGCGGCGCCCACGAGCGGCATGAGCAGCACGGCCAGGATCACCGAGGCCGACACCGCATAGGCGAAGAAGGACCCGGCGCGCACCGGGATGCCCAGCGGGTGCACGAAGCCCTCGGCGTCCGCCGCGGCCTTGGCCACCGAGGTCAGGTACGGGCCGAGGAACACGGTGAGCACGCTCGCCGAGTACACCGACACGGCGAAGTCGTAGAAGTACCAGCCCTGCTGCTCGCGCTTGCGCGCGGCCGTCGCCGCAGCGGCCGTCGCGGCCGGTCTGCCGTCCTCGGCTCCCGGTTCCGCTGGTTCCGCTTCCTCGGCCGTCCTGCTGTCTTCCGCGCTCACCTGGTGTCCCCCTCGCTGGTCCCCGTACGGCAGCGGCCCCCGTGCCCGCGCGGCGGCCGAGGAGCGTGTCAGGCCCAGGCCCCGCGCCGGTCCAGCACCGTGCGCAAGATGTCGATCCGGTCGGTCATGATGCCATCGACACCCAGGTCGAGGAGAGCCTCCATGCGTTCCGGTTCGTTCACGGTCCAGACGTGGACCTGGAGGCCCCGCTCGTGCGCGGTCCGCACGAAGCGCCGGTCGACCACGCGGATGCCCGCCTGGGTCTCCGGCACCTGCGCGGCCACCGCGCCCACGCGCAGCGCCGCCGGGATCGCGTACGAGCGCAGCCGCAGGCCGAGCACCCCGCGTACGCCGTACGAGGTCGCCAGCCGGGGGCCGGCGATCTTCTGGGCGCGGGCCACCCGGCTCTCCGAGAACGAGCCCACGCAGACCCGGTCCCAGATCCCCGCCCGGGCGATCAGGTTGACCAGCGGGTGCAGCGCGGACTCGGCCTTGACGTCGATGTTCCAGCGGGCGTCCGGGAACTCCTCCAGCAGCTCCTCGAAGAGCGGCAGCGGCTCGGTGCCCGCCACGCGCGCCTCGCGGACCTGCTTCCAGGACAGCTCGGCGATCCGGCCCCGGCCGTCGGTGACCCGGTCCAGCGTGGAGTCGTGGAAGGCGACGAGTTTCCCGTCGGCCGTGGCGTGCACATCGGTCTCGAAGTACCGGTAGCCCGCTTCGGCGGCCCGGCGGAAGGCGGCGGCGGTGTTCTCCAGTCCGTCCGCGGCGCCTCCCCGGTGCGCGAAGGGGATCGGAGCCGGGTGGTCCAGATACGGATGGCGAAGGCGTACGTGCGTCACGGCGGCAGTATCCCCCGGGACATGAGTGGACGGTGGTACGCGAGGTGAACGGCGGACGGGGCGGCGCCCGCACCGGGGCCCACCGATGGTCCTCCGGCGCCGCTCCCGTGCCCCACCCGCACCCCTTCGGCGCCCACCTGACACCCCTCTGGTGCCCCGACCGGTACCCCGTGGGTGCGCGGCCGGCGCCCCGGTACGACACCCCCTGGTGCAAGTGGACTGGCGCGTGACAGGCTGTGCCCGCAGACATCAATCCAATCCCGGCTCCCGGCGCCCGCCGTCGAGGCCAATCCGACGAAGGTGGACCGGACGCAATGGCCGAATGGACCTCGGCGGTCGGCGCCGCGCAGCTCGCCCGTCTCATCACCTCGCAGCAGGAGCGCCCCGCGGTCCCCGGCGCCCGCAAACTGCCCGCGTACCGCACCCTCGCCGACGGGATCCGCCTCCTGGTCCTCGAAGGGCGCGTCCCGGTCGCCGCCCGGCTCCCCGCCGAGCGGGAGCTGGCCGTCGCCCTCTCCCTCAGCCGCACCACCGTCGCCGCGGCGTACGAAGCCCTGCGCGGGGAGGGGTTCCTGGAGTCCCGCCGGGGCTCCGGCAGCTGGACCTCCGTGCCGGCCGGGAACCCGCTGCCCGCGCGCGGCCTGGAGCCGCTGCCGCCGGAGTCCCTCGGCTCGATGATCGACCTCGGCTGCGCCGCCCTCCCCGCCCCCGAGCCCTGGCTCACCAAGGCCGTCCAGGGAGCCCTGGAGGAGCTGCCCCCGTACGCGCACACCCACGGCGACTACCCGGCCGGCCTGCCCGCGCTGCGCCGGATGCTCGCCGACCGGTACACCGAGCAGGGCATCCCCACCATGCCCGAACAGATCATGGTCACGACCGGCGCGATGGGCGCGATCGACGCCATCTGCAGCCTCTTCGCCGGGCGCGGGGAGCGGATCGCCGTGGAGTCGCCGTCCTACGCCAACATCCTCCAGCTCATGCGCGCCGCCGGGGTCCGCCTCGTGCCCGTCGCCATGGCGGACGGGCTGGCCGGCTGGGACATGGACGTCTGGCGGCAGGTGCTGCGCGACTCGGCCCCCCGCCTCGCCTACGTCGTGGCCGACTTCCACAACCCGACCGGTGCCCTGGCCTCCGACGAGCAGCGCCGCGCGATGGTGGCCGCCGCCCGCTCGGCCGGCACCGTCCTGGTCGCCGACGAGACCATGCTGGAACTCCAGCTGGACCCGGAGCTGGAGATGCCCCGCCCGGTCTGCTCCTTCGACCCGGCCGGCAGCACGGTCATCACCGTGGGCTCCGCCAGCAAGGCGTTCTGGGCGGGCATGCGGATCGGCTGGGTCCGCGCCGCCCCCGACGTGATCCGCAGCCTGGTCGCCGCCCGCGCCTACGCCGACCTGGGCACGCCCGTGCTGGAACAGCTCGCGGTGAACTGGCTGATGCGCACCGGGGGCTGGCGGGAGGCCGTCGGGATCCGCCGCGACCAGGCCCGGGAGAACCGCGACGCGCTGGTCGCCGCGGTCCGCCGGGAGCTGCCGGACTGGGAGTTCTCGGTTCCGCAGGGCGGGCTGACCCTGTGGGCCCGCGCGGGCGGCCTGTCGGGCTCCCGGCTGGCCGAGGTGGGGGAGCGGGTCGGCGTGCGGGTCCCCTCGGGGCCGAGGTTCGGCGTGGACGGGGCCTTCGAGGGCTACGTCCGGCTGCCGTTCACCGTGGGCGGGCCGGTGGCCGAGGAAGCCGCCTCCCGGCTGGCGGCGGCGGCCCGGCTGGTCGGCACGGGCGCCGGTGGCAGCGGCGCGGAGCCGCCGCGGACGTTCGTGGCGTAGTACCGCTGCCGAAGCGCCGGCAGGGAAGCGGCCCGGAACCCCGAAGCCGGGGCGCGGCCGGGGTCACGGTGCCTCGGCCGGGACCTCCGGGATCTCCGAGGCGTCGACGGCCGAGCCCTGCGCCGGCGGCAGCGAGTGGAGGGGCTTGCCGGGACCGCGGCCCGGGCCCTGCTGCCGGTCCGGCAGCAGCTCGAGCACGGCCTGGCGGTACGCCGCGTTCGTGGCCTCGTCGTACGGGTCCGGGGTGGCGGGCACCTGCAGCCGGTGCACGGGACCCGCGCCGAGCCGGGCGTACCCGCGGCCGGGCGGCACCTGGGCGGTGGGGGTGGTGTGCGGCGGCAGCCCCAGCACGTCGGCGATCTGCTGGATCCCGGCGGGCCCGAGGACGATCCGGGCGCGGGTGTGCTGCCAGACGGCGTCGTTCAGCAGTTCCAGGTGGTCGAGGTGCTCGGCCACCACCACCGTGACGTGCGCGGGCCGGCCGTGCCGCAGCGGCACCTGCAGCTGGGCGAGCGGGTCGGGGCCGCCTTCGGCGACGGCGAGATGGGCCAGCACGCTCGGCTGGTCCAGCAGGATCCACAGCGGGCGCCGGGTGTCCTCGGGCGCCGGCCGGCCGGACTCCCGCGCCCGGTGGGTGGCGATGAGCCGCCGCTCGGTCTCCTGCGCGGCCCACTCCAGGGTGGCCTGCGCCCCGGTCGGCCCGCATTCCACGGCGAGGACGCCGGCGCGGCCCGACAGGCAGGAGTAGTCGCCGCTGCCGCCGCCGTCGACGATCAGCACGTCGCCGCCGTGCCGCAGCGCCTGCAGGGCGACGGAGCGGAGCAGGGTGGAGGTGCCGGATCCGGGCTGGCCGACGGCCAGCAGGTGCGGCTCGGTGGAGCGGGGCCCGGTGCGCCAGATCACCGGCGGCACGTCGCGGGGCTCGTCGCCCTCCAGTACGGGCAGGGTGCGCTGCACGCCGCCCGCGTCGGTGAAGCCGAGCACGGTCTCGCCGGGTGAGGTCACGAACGGCTGGGCGGCGATGCCCGTCGGCAGCGCCGCCAGCACACTCAGGTCGAGCTGGTTGCCCTCCTCGTCCCAGTCGAAGAGATACTCCCGTCCGCGCCCGGACTTGGCGTGCAGCAGTGCCTCGATCCGGGCCCGTGAGGCGGCCTCGCCATCGGTGAAGTAGGCCGGGTAGCGGATGTGGAGCCGGGTGATGCGGCCCGCCTCGTCGAACTCGTAGCCGCTGAAGGCCTTGTCCCAGTCCCCGCCGTGGGCGAAGAGGGGGTTCGGGTCCTCCGGGATGGAGAAGTACGGCACGAGGGCTTCGTAGAGGGAGCCGAGCCGTTCGGTCTCGGCATCGCTGGGCCCGGTCTTCACCGGGTTGCGGTCGCGTCCCTGCCAGGCCGCGGCCGCCATGAGGGTGATCAGGGCGAGGAGCGGACCGTAGGGGACGAGCGCGACCACGAGGACGCAGGCGGCTCCCAGGAACAGCGCGGGACCACGCTTGTCCTTGGGGGTCTCGGACCATCTGCGCCGCCCGGCCGAGGCCAGGACGCGCAGCCCGCGTCCGATGGTGAGGAGCGGATGGAGGACGTCCGTGGCGGTGTCGGCGGCCGTGCGAGCGAGGTCGCGGCCCCGGGACAGCGACACGGTGCCGCTGCTGAGGATGCGGGGAAGTGGGCGCCGGGCCACGGGCGTCTCCTGGAGTTGTGGGTGTGACGGGTGCTTCGGGTGTTGCTGGTGGCGCTGCGCGATGGCCGGGCTAGAGCTTGATCCCGCCGAGCAGGCTCGCGAGGCTCGCCGTGCTCGCCGTGATGCTGGGGGCGATGGCGGAGCCTGCGAGGAAGAAGCCGAAGAGCGAGCAGACGAACGCGTGCGACAGCTTCATCCCGTCCTTCTTGAAGAAGAGGAAGCAGATGATGCCGAGCAGGACCACGCCTGAGATGGACAGGACCATGAGGAGTTCTCCTGGTTGGTGGGGACAGTCACCATCAGTTCTTCCAGGCTCACAGCAAGTATCAATGCGACAAAAGGTGCATACGGGTGAATTCCCGGGGTTTTCACTTGACCGGCTCAGCCCGGCTGGCGCGTCCGGCGCACAGGGGGTCGAGGGTGATCCTTGCCTCGGCCCGGCCCGGACATGCGCAGGCCAGGGCGCTACCCTGGCGATTCACCCGTACGGACGCAGTGCCGTGCACCCCCCTGCCCGCCCGTCCTGGGGACGGGGCTGCGGGGCGGACCATGTCAGCAACGAGTGAAAGGCGGCACGAACGATGAGCGACCAGGCTGCAGAAGGCGCCGGTTCCCAGGGCGTCCCCGACGAGGACGTCATCGAACTGGCCACCAAGATCTTCGACCTCGCCCGTCAGGGTGAGACCGAGACGCTCACCGCCTACCTCGACGCCGGGGTCCCGGCGAACCTCACCAACGACCGCGGCGACACCCTCGTCATGCTCGCCGCCTACCACGGCCACGCCGACGCGGTCTCGGCCCTGCTGGCCCGCGGCGCCGAAGCCGACCGCGCCAACGACCGCGGCCAGACCCCGCTCGCCGGGGCGGTCTTCAAGGGCGAGGAGGCCGTCATCCGTGCCCTGCTCGCCGGCGGGGCCGATCCGAACGCCGGAACCCCTTCCGCCGTGGACACGGCGCGCATGTTCGCCAAGGCCGACCTGCTGGAACTTTTCGGAGCCAAGTAGTCCGCTTTTGCCTGGGATCTGGCCGCGCCCGGCCGGTTCCCGACCTCACAGGTTGGTCACGGCGGCCGTAAATGTGGTCGCGGTGCACAAACCGCCTGGGCCATCATGGCGTCGGATTCGATTCGCGAGCACGGGGGGCGGGCCGGAGCGGGTAGGACACGAAGGGTGTCCCGGCCCGGCCCGGCCACCATGGTCACGAAGAACTGACGAGAGTGAGAAGGCAATGGTCTACATCGAGCGGAACATGACGGCGGACGTCCTCACATGCTGTTACGCGGCCCTGTGAATCCCGATTCCCGGTTGCGTCCCCAGCTTGATTTGAGGCCACTCCCATGTTCGAACCAGTCATAGCACCGAGCGGTACCCTGCTCGGGCTCCTCCAGCGCGGCCGCGGCGACGGCACGCTGCACGCACTCGCGGCACCCAGGGCGGAGGCCCTCGAGGCCCTCAACCAGTGCGTGCTCCGCGACCCGCGCCAGGACTGGCAGGTCGAGAACCGCTCCTTGTACTACGCCCGGCTCTACCTGGACCTCAACGGTCCCCTGGGCGAGATCGAGAACCACCTCTTCAGCGCCGACGACCTCGTCGACGAAGAGGACCACCGGACCGGCCTCGCCCTGTCCGTCCTGGGCCACCTGGCCTCGTACGGCCGCGACGACGCCCTCATGCTCCTGCGCCGCTACGCAGCGTCCGGGGCGAACTGGGCCTGGGCCCTCGACGAACTCGCCCTGCGCGACGACGACGAAGGCCTGCGGTCACTGGCCGCGCCCGTACTCGCCAGATTCCCCGCCACGGCGGAGGGCGAGGCGCGGCTGGCCGCCGCCGTCCGCGACGCCTACGAGCCCCGCCCGTGGTGCCTGTGGGAGGAGACCCCGCAGCACGGCGAGCGCCTGAGCGCCGCCCGTCAGCAGGGCTCCTTCGACCGCTGGCAGCGCCAGCTCAACCCGAGCGGCCCCCGGCCCGGCTGGGGGGTCCAGGCCGTCTTCGACTGGGCCGCCGACGGGCTGCGCCGCGGCACACCGCTGCACGTGCCCGCCGCGCGCTGCCTGGCCGCCGTGGCGGCGCCCGAGGACCGCTCCGCGATCCTCGCGGCCGCCGCCGGCGCCTCCGGCGAGGCCGCCCGCGCCACGGCCCTGCACCACCTGGTCCTCGCCGAGCCGGACAACCCGGCCGTCCTGGACCTCATCGAAGCCGCCGCCGACGAGCCCGCCGTGGCCGCCTACGAGCGCATGTGCGGCCCCGAGGCCGTCGAACGGGCCCGGCGCTGGATCCACCGCCCCGACGCCCTGGGCGCGGCCGCCGCGGCCACCCTCGCCGCCCGGGGCGGAGCCGAGGACGCGGAACTGGTCCTCGGCGCCCTGCGCTCCACGGTCCGCGGCTCGGGCCCCGACACCCGGCGGCTCTACGCCCTCGTGGACGGAGCCGGCCGCCTCGCCATCGGCTGCGCTGCCCCCGTCCTGCGCCACATCTACCGCGAGACGGCCTCTTCCCACCTGCGCGGCCGGGCCGCGCGGGCCCTCGCCAGCACGGACCCCTCCTTCGCGGCGGGCTTCGCCGTCGAATGCCTCTGGGACTGCGAGGAGACCACCCGCGAGGTGGCGGCCCGCCACGCCGAGACCGCCGACGCCCGGGTCGCCCCCCGGCTGCGCCGCCTGGCGACGGACCCGGCCGAGGAAGAGGACGTCCAGTCGGCCGTGCGCAGCCGGATCGCTCCGGAGTCGGCCGTGTAGGGGCGTTCCCCGTCGCTCCGCGCGGACGCCCCGGCCTGAAGAAGGCCGGGGCGTCCGGGGCCCATCGCGAAGAGGTCGTCACCCGCCCAGCGAGAAGTCGATCTCGCAGGGCGTGACCCTCGACGTCTCCTTCACGCCGTACCCGACCGTGGCGCCGGGGCCCGACGGCCTGGCCGGCTTCGAGAACACGAGCGTGTACCCCGGAGGGACCGTCTTCGAGTTGATCTTCAACGTGGACCTCTGCGGATGTCGGGACAGCTCGGCCTCGGGGTCGGCCTGGGGACCCCGGTAGCCGCCACCCACATGCGTGCACTCCGACGCCGGCTTCTTCTCGATCACCGCGACGCTGACCCCCTGCTCCTGGAGGCTCCGCACCACTTCGGACAGTTCGCCGGGCTCGGGCGCGGGGATCTCGATGGTCTTGCCGGGGTCCTTCGGGGGCTCGGAGCGCGCTTTCAGCGCTTCGTCCAGGCCCTCGGAGTAGTCGATGGAGCAGGATGGGACCTTGGAGGTCTCGATCACGCCGAAGCCGATCCCCTGCTCACCCAGCGGGTGGTAGTCCGCCCACGAGATCGCGAGCGTGTGGCCCGGTGGGACCGTCTTCGGGTTGACCTTGAAGTCGAAGCCGTCAGCGCTGCCCTGCATGATTTCGGCCGCGGAGTCGGCCTGTGGACCGCGGTACCCGCCGTCCAGCTCGGAACACTGGGACGGGGGCCGCTTCGGGACCAGTGAGACCTGGACCCCCAGCTCCTTCAGCCGGTCCACCAGGGCCGGGATCTGATCGTGCTTGGGCAGCTGGAACCGGAGCGATCCGTCCGGATCCTTCTTGATCTCGGGGGCGCCCGTGGCCGGAGGGCTCGGCGAGCCGGTGGGACCGACGGCGGGCAGCGAGCCGTTGCCGCCGCTGTCGCCGGCCAGGGTCATCGCCGCCACGACCGCCGCCGTCGCGACGCCCACCGCGAGCGGGATGCCGTAGCGACGGGCGAAGGAGCGGGCGGGAGCCGGGGCCGGCGCCTCCTCCGGGAGACGGGCCAGCAGCGCCGCCTTGAGCCGGTCCTCGAACCCGCGGGGCCTGGTGCTCATCGGGCTGCCTCCAAATGCGGTTCGGTGACGGCGGCGGGCCCGGTCCCGCGCAGCGCGCGGCGGGCGCGGTGCAGGCGGACGCGGACGGTCGCCTGGGTGACCCCGAGGGCCTGCGCGGCCTCGGCCGGGGTGAGTTCGTCGATGACCACGAGGTCGAGGGCGGCGCGCAGCGGCTCGGAGAGGGCGGCGTGGCGCTCGGCGAGTGACCGGAAGGCCCGCTGGGCGTCGATCCGTTCCTCCAGGGCGGCGACATCCTCGTCCTCGAGGAGGCGCCGGCCGCTCAGCCGCGCCAGCGCGCCGCTCTCGCGGGCGAGTCCGCGGGCGTGGCCCGACAGGACGTTGCGTGCTATCCCGAACAACCAGGCGATCGGCGCCCCCCTGTTGGGCCGATAGCCGGAGGCCGAGCCCATCGCCGCGAGGAAGATGTCCGCCGTCAGGTCCGCCGCCAGGTGCGGGTCGGCGACCCGGCGGGTGACGAACCCGAGCACGGCGTCGATGTGCTCCTCGTAGAACGCTCCGAATCCCTCGTGCGTGGTGAGATCCGGTGGCCCGGTCTGCTGTGGGCTTCGCACCCTGGTTCCTCCCCTGCGCGGGGACCCGGTCGGCCCCCTCACTCCGTACTTGGCCGGAGCCCCCGCAAGCGTTTCACCGGGCCCGCAGGAACCTCACCGCAGTGCCCGGCCGGGCCTGCGCCGCCGCGTCCAGGGCCGGGCCCGGCGGGACCACGCCCACCACCGGGTAGCCGCCCGTCACCGGGTGGTCGGCCAGGAACACCACCGGCAGGCCGTCCGGCGGGACCTGGACCGCGCCCAGCACCATGCCCTCGCTCGGCAGCTCCCCGGGCCGGGCGCGGACCAGCGGCGGGCCCGCCTCCGTGCGCAGGCCGATGCGGTTGGACCTCGCCGACACCCGGAACTCCGCATGCCACAGCCCGGCCAGCGAAGCCGGGGCGAACCAGTCCGCGCGCGGCCCCGGGCGGAGCGGGAGCAGCAGTTCCGCGGGCGGCCCGGGGAGGGGGCAGAGGTCCGCCCCGGGCACCGGATCCGGCCCGGCCGGGCCCGCCGGCAGCCGCATCCCGGCCGACAGGACGGCGGGCCCCAGGCCCGACAGCAGGTCCGTCGAGCGACTGCCGAGGACCGGTGGGACGGCCAGGCCTCCCCGTACCGCGACGTAGCTGCGCAGCCCCGATTGGGCCGGGCCCACCTCCAGCTCCGCCCCGGCCGGCAGCCGGACCGGCGCTCCCCAGGCCACCGGGCGACCGGAGACCCGTACGGAACAGGGGGCGCCCGTGACCGCAACGACCAGGGGGGCGAGCGCCCGCAGCCCGGTCCCGTCCAGGGTCGTCTCCAGTACTGCCGCGTCCGGCGGGTTGCCGAGCAGCCGGTTGGCCAGCGCGTACGCCGCCGTGTCCAGCGCTCCCGAGCGGGGTACGCCCAGGTGCGCGTACCCCGGGCGCCCCCGGTCCTGGACCGTCGTCAGCGCGCCCGGCCGCACGACCAGCAGTTCAGTCACGGCCCGCCTCCGTGAACCGCACCCGTACGCCGGGCGCGAACAGCGCCGCCGGTTCCCGCTCCGGGTCCCAGAGCACCGCGTCCGTGGAGCCGATCAGCTGCCAGCCGCCGGGCGAGGAGCGTGGGTACACCCCGGCGTACTCGCCGGCCAGCGCCAGCGAGCCCGCCGGGACGGCCGTACGTGGCGTGTCACGGCGGGGCAGGTGGAAGCGCTCCGGGAGCCCCGTCAGGTAGCCGAAGCCGGGGGCGAACCCGCAGAAGGCCACCCGGAAGCCGGTGCCGCCGACGATCCCCGGCACGTCCCCCGGGGACACCCCCCACCGCCGGGCCACCTCCGCGAGGTCCGGGCCGTCGTACCGCACCGGGACGGTGACCAGCGACCCCTCCGCCTCCGCGAGCGCGGGCACCTCCCACCGGGCGATCCGGGCCCCCAGCGCGGCCGGGTCCCGCACCCCGTCCAGCAGCACGGTCCGCGCCGCCGGCACGAGGTCCCGTACGGGGCCCAGCTCGCCCGCGTCCCGGCGGCGCAGCAGCTCGGCGTGGAGCGCGGCCACCTCCGCGGCCGAGTCCAGCTCGATCAGCAGCGCCTCGCCGCCCACGACGAGGGGCCTCACGCGAAGGCCTCCACCCGGACGCCGGCCCGTCCCAGCGCCTCGCGGACCCGCCGCGCGAGCACCGCCGCCCCCGGGGTGTCCCCGTGCAGGCACAGCGAGCGCGCGGCCACCGGGACCGGCGACCCGTCGGCGGCCGCCACCGTCCCCTCGGCGGCCATCCGCACGGCCCGCGCCACCACCGCGTCCGGGTCGTGCAGCACCGCTCCGGGCTCGGTGCGCGGCACCAGCGTCCCGGCGGGCGTGTAGGCACGGTCGGCGAAGGCCTCCGGTACGGCGGCCAGCCCGGCCTCCCCGGCGGCGGCGAGCAGGAGCGATCCGGGCAGCCCCAGGACGGGCAGGCCCCCGGTGGCACCGGACCCGGCGGCCAGCCGGACGCCCGCGACCACGGCCGCGGCCTGGTCGCCGTCGTGCACGGTCCGGTTGTAGAGCGCGCCGTGCGGTTTCACGTACGACACCCGGGAGCCGGCCGCCCGTGCGAACACCTCCAGCGCGCCGATCTGGTAGGCCACCTCGTCCGCCAGCTCGTCGGCCGGCACGTCCATCGCGCGCCGTCCGAAGCCGGCCAGGTCGCGGTAGGAGACCTGCGCGCCGATCCGTACGCCGCGCTCCGCGGCCCGTTCGCAGACCCGGCGCATGATGGACGGGTCCCCGGCGTGGAAACCGCAGGCCACGTTCGCGCTCGTGACGACGGAGAGCAGGGCCTCGTCGTCGGTGAGCGTCCAGCGCCCGAATCCCTCGCCGAGGTCGGCGTTGAGGTCGACCACGGGAGAGGATGCGATCATGGAATCCATGCGCTGAGCGTAGAGCAGGCGTCCGACGCATCGGCCGGGGACGATCCGGCCGAACCATGCCGTTTGGGATGTTGTCAGCAACAGGACCTAGTCTTTGTCCGTGACTCTCCCAGCCCCGGCGAAGACCCTCCCGTCCCCGGCGCCGGGCCCGGCCGCCGACGAGGGCCTGGCCCGGCGGCTCCGCGCCCTCGCCTGCACCGCCCCGCTCCACGACCTCGACGTACGCAAAGCCAATCTGGCGGGCGAGTACGGCGTCTACGCGATGGCGGAGGTCGCGCTGGCCGCGATCGACCTGGTCACGCTCAACATGGACTTCGACACGGGCGCCGACCACGAGCAGATAGTGGCCAGGCTGCTGCCGCGCGTCGCGGCCCAGGCCCCGTCCCGCCCGGCGGCCGAGCACGAGCGGGTGGCCCGCTGGGTGCTGGAGAACCTGATCAACGTCGGCAGCGTCGACCGCGGCTTCCGCGCGATCTACGGCACCTTCGGCCCGGACGGGGTTTACGTCCGCCGGGACTACGACTTCAAGCTGATCGAGGAGGTCCCGGGCTACGGCGGAGCCGTCTACCTGCGCACCACCGACGAGGCCGTCAACGTCCTGGTCGGCGCCCTCGACACCGACGTCACCAGCGCCCAGATCGCCGCCGAGGTCAAGCTGGAGGTGCTGATCAGCCGCGGGCGGCTGGCGGACGCCCAGCTGGCCGCCGAGCAGGCCCGCTACCGGACCGTCCAGTACGCCGAGACCCTGCGCCGCACCCTGGACGCGACCCGGCGCAACGTCCGGGCGGTGGACTGGCTGCAGGCCGTGCCCGACATGATCGCCGAGGCCCTCGAGCACGTCGCCGACCGCTACCGCCACGAGAACGCGATCCTGACCAACATCCGCAAGGCGCGCGACGAGGCCGAGGAGCCGGAGAACAAGCGACGCGCCGCCGAGCTCGTCGACATCGTCAAGGACTGCATCCGCCGCCACACCCAGCTCCAGTCCCGGCTGCTGGACGCGGGCCCGCTCTTCCGTGCCGAGCAGGACCGCCAGGCCTTCGCCGCCCCGGCGCCGCGCTCCGGCATCGACCTGTACGGCCAGCTCGTGGCCCCGCTCCTGCCGCTGCCCCTGGAGCAGGCGAGCCGGGTGACCGGAGCCTTCTTCGCCTCCGGCGCGGGGCTGCGCACGCCGGTCTCGGTGCGCGTCACCGACCTGGTCGAGATCCTGCTCACCCCGCCCGTGGAACGCGAGCACCTCGGCGCGGAGATGCCCGAACCGGACCTCATCGCCACCCCGGACGACAGCCGCTTCAGCGAGGAGCAGCTCGCCGCCGCGATGCAGCTCCTGGACCTCCCGCACGACGCGCCGCGGCGGCTGTCGGGGCTCCTCGCGGAGGCCCGGCGCAGTGATGCGGACCTGCCGTACCTGGTGGCCCTGCTGGCCGTCCACGCGGCGAGCCCGGCCGTCGGCACGGCGTACCGGCAGGGGGAGGAGCGGCTGCTCTTCGCGGTGGACGACGGCACGCAGCTCGACGACCCCGAGTTCGGCGGCGCCGACCTCATCGTCGGGACCGCCCTCCTCGACGCCGCCGGCATGGCTGCCGACCGCGCGGAGGCCTCATGACCGGCATTGCCTCGGCCTGGCCCATCGCAGCCTCGCCGGCTCCCGCTTCAGCCCCTCCGGCTCCCCATTCAGCCCCTCCGGCGTTCGAGGAGCGGGGTCTGGGGCGGAGCCCCAGGAAACCCGGCTTCGCCGGGCACCGGGCTCTGCCCGGACCCGCGCCTCAAACGCCGGCGAGGCTGGATGTGGCCGGGCCACCGGCCGGACGCCCGCGCGTCGCGTACGACGCCGACGAGGCCGAATCCCCTGTGCGGCGCTGCCGCGCGCCCCGCACCGCCCGAACCACCCGCACCGCCGAGGAGACCCACCCGTGAGCGACCACCACGCCGAGCACCCCGCGTGGAGCGAGCCCGCGGCTCCCGCCACCCCCGTCGCGGCCGCCAACCCGGCGGTGACCCCCGCCGACGCCGCCGACGCGGCCCGGCTCGTCGCCTTCGGGCTGCAGCCCAAGCTGCTCCCCGCCCGTGACGCCGAGTACGCCGAGCTGCTCCGCCGCTACCGCGAGGATCCCGCCTTCGGCCGCCTCGCCGACGCCGTCGCCACCGGCCTCGGCCTCGTCGTCCTGGAGGTGTCCCCCCGCGCGGGCATGGCCGTGGCCGCCGGCGAGGACTCCGTCTTCGCCGTCCGGATGGGCGACTACGCCCGGCGCACCGCCGCCGACTCCGCCGACCGGTTCCTGCACGGCCTCGCCCACCTCGCCGTCGCCGCCCTCGCCTTCCCCCGCCCCGAGGACCTCGCCGACGACGGCTACATCGGCCGCATCACCGTCAACGGCGTCGACTCCTTCGTCCGGCAGACCTGCCGCCGTCTGGAGGAGCGCGCCGAGGAGCTCGGCGAGAACACCGACCCGGCCTCCGACGCCCCCGGCCTGGAGGCCGCCTGGCGCGTCTACGCCCGCCGCAGCGCGACCGGCGCCACCAAGGACGCCCGCCGCCTGGCCGGCTCCACCACCGGCATCGTCGGCAAGGCCGCCGCCTTCCTCACCGACTCCGGTTTCCTGCAGCGCACCGGCGACGAGTCCGGCGGCACCTACCGCACCACCCCCCGCTACCAGCTCCAGGTCCGCGACATGGCGGGCAGTGCGGCCATGGCCGAACTCCTGGAACTCGGCGTGGTCCCCGTCACCGACGGCTCCGCCACCCTCCTGCCGCCGCCCGAGGGCGATGACCTGGACCTGGCCGCCGACGCCGGGCTCCCGTTCCACGCCTGAGCCACCCGTCCTCCGTACGCCCTGAGTCACCAGACACCACGAGAGTCCGCCGCCATGTACGAGCTGTCCCGGATCCGCCTCTACTCCATCGGGCCCGCCGGCGCGCGCTACGCCGACACCGTGCTCGACCTGCGCGGAGTCGGCGAGCCGGTGCCCCACCCGGCGCCGGCCCAGGCGGAGTTCTTCGAGGACGAGCCCACCGGCCCGCCCCGGCGGCCCGCGCCCGCCGGCGTGCTGTTCCTGGAGAACGGTGGCGGCAAGTCCGTCCTCCTCAAGCTGATCTTCTCCGTGATGCTGCCCGGCCACCGCAACACCCTCGGCGGCGCGAGCTCCGGCGTCCTGCGCAAGTTCCTCCTCGCCGACGACTGCGGCCACGTGGCCCTGGAGTGGCAGCACACCCAGACCGGCGAGTGCGTGGTCGTCGGCAAGGTCAGCGAATGGCGCGGCCGCCAGGTCTCCAACGATCCCCGCAAGTTCGCCGAGGCCTGGTACTCCTTCCGCCCCGGCCCGGGCCTCGGCCTGGACAACCTGCCCGTCGCCGAGGCCACCGCCGTGCGCGCGCCCGTCGAAGGCGCCTCCGGCGCCCAGGGCCGCCGCCGCACCATGAAGGGCTTCCGCGACGCCCTCACCGAGGCCGGCAAGGCCTACCCGCACCTCGAGGTGTACTTCGAGGAGATCCACGACCGCTGGAACGAGCACCTCACCGAACTCGGCCTCGACCCCGAACTCTTCCGCTACCAGCGCGAGATGAACGCCGACGAGGGCGAGGCGGCCGGCCTCTTCGCGGTGAAGAAGGACTCCGACTTCACCGACCTCCTGCTGCGCGCCGTCACCGACACCCGCGACACCGACGGCCTCGCCGACCTCGTCCACGGCTTCGGGAACAAGCTAGGCCGCCGCGCCGAGCTCATGGCCGAACGCGACTTCACCGCCGGCTCGGTGGACCTGCTGACCAAGATCGTCGAGGCCGCCGGAACCCGCTCCCGGCTGCGCGACGTCCACGCGGGCGCCGAACGCCGTACGCGCACCCTCGCCCGGCGGCTGTCCGCCCGCGCCGCCGAGGAACGCGGCCGCGCCGCCGACCTCGCCCAACAGGTCACCGCCGCCGCCCACCAGGTCACCGCCGCCGACTCCGCCCGCGCCCGCAGCGCCGCCGTCTCCGCCGAACTCGCCTACCGGCACGCCTCGCTGGCCCTCACCGTCGCCGACAAGGCCGCCGCCGCCCAGCGCCGCGAGCTCCTCGAGGCCCGCACGCTGCACTCCGCGTGGCAGGCCGCCGAGATCGTGCTGCGCCACCGCGCCGCCGCCGACCGTTCCGCCCGCGTCGCCGCCGCGATCCGCGAGGCCGAGCGGGACGCCGCCCCCGCGCTGGCCGCACGCGCCACGGCCGCCGGCGAGCTCGTACGGGCCCTGCACACCGCCGCCGAGGAGGGAGAACGGCTCGCCAACGAGGAGGAGGAGCGCTCCGCCGCCCTCCAGGCCACCGGCGAGGACTCCCACCGCGACGCCACCGCCGCCGCCACGGCCGCCCAGCGGGCCCGCAGCGAGGCCGAGCACCTCCGCTCGCGCCTCGCCGAGGTCCAGCAGGAGACCGCCGAGGCCGTCCGCGCCGGCTGGCTCGACGACTCCGCCCCCGACGCCGACCCGGCGCGCGCGGCCCTCGCCGCCACCGACGCCGAGAAGACCGCCGTGGCCGCCTGGGACGAGGCCCGCGAAACCGCCCGCGCCGCCGCCGAAGCCGCCCGCGAGGCCGCCGCCGCGGAATCCCGCGCCGAGCTCACCGCGGCCCGTGCGGCGGACGCCGCCGACGGCGCCGAGGCCGCCCACGACGCCGAGTACCGGGCGGCGGCCTCGCGTGCGGCTTCGTCAGCGGCTCTGCCGGTTGCTGTTGCTTATACAAACCTGA